>JAUSPR010000092.1 GCA_030655715.1 Thermoplasmata archaeon | reverse complement strand
TCTTTGCCGAGCTTTGAAAGTTCCTTGTCGATGTCGATTTCCTTTCGTACAATACTCTTGCCTTTTATCTCGGATTTATCGCTCTTTTCATTGACCCATTTATACAATACTGCCACAATGTGTTTGCAGCCATAGCCGTCATACGGGCAGTCACAATCTGCCTGAATATTTCCGTTTTCAATCGTTATCTCGACATCGTATGTTCCATAACTCCCTCTGACTCTTGCAGTGATCTTTTATCCTTTGACCTCCCGAGACGCTATCTGGCCAGTCTCAAAATAATCAAGGCCCCTGGCTACAATCGCACTGGAATCCGCAATGTTCCAGATGTCTTTCTCGGTGATATCCTTGAGTTTCATTTTTATCTCCCTCAAATATTTCTCAATTCACTAGTAAACTACCAGCCCCTAAAGGTCTTTAGTGGTGTCTTGCAATGATAAAGCAAAGAGCCCCTAAAGGGACTGGCGTTTGTTGCCAGGGCTGGAAGTTTACAAATGCAGGCCATGCACCTGATTATCAAAGCTGGATGGCTTTGATTTCAGATGTTGATATATGCACGGAGCATGGCGGTCTTTTTTTTGCCCATATTCGTGTAATTGGCCAATTCATCTCAGGCGTGAACGCCTGAGGGTTCTTGACCTTTAACACTAAACGCCCGATATCTTTTTCCATCTCTATTCAAGATAAGAGCCGCTCTCCAGGTCCATAAGTTCCATCCTGCCAGTCAATCATATGCTGTTTATCAGACTGGCTTTTAGAACATATAATTTTCCTTATATTAAGTTATGTCCCGATTATTGGGCGGCCTATGCTGGCTCATGGTTGGCAATTCTTGAAGAAGCCATTTCCAGAGGGGGAATATCACTATGTCCTTTCCGTCAATTACTATTCTTTCCTCTGCATTCCTTGTGAGAATGAGAGCACTGTCCCTGCTTAATTCTTCCATCGCCGAGAGAATTGCTCTGAACTCCCTTTCTCTGGTTTTCTTTTCACCCATTTCCCATGTGACCTGAATGAGTTCTCTCACGCTTCTGTTTTCCACAACAACAAAGTCCACCTCTTTTCCCCCCCTATCCCTCCAGTAAAACACATTGTCGATTCCGTACCTGCGGAACAGCTCTATTGCCACTGTGTTTTCAGCGAGTTTGCCCCAGTTCTCGGACTGCCTGAAAGAGGCCGCGTTCACAAGACCGGTATCAATGCAATATGCCTTCTTCGGATATTGCATCTGGTCCTTCACCTTATATGAGAAGATGGGTACATAATGGAAAAGCAGGGTTTCTCTGAAATGATGGAGGTATTGGTTAACTGTGGTGGGAGAAATTTTTATTCCGGTGCTTTTCAGAGTATTTGTGAGTTTTGGGACACTGACCATCGACGAGACATTTTGGAGCAGCAGGCCAACAGTGGTTTTAAGTTCATGAATCCTCCTCACACCGTATCTTGCTGCAACGTCCCTTGTTATTATCGATTCAAAGAGTTCCTTCAGATATTCCTTTCGCATTTCCATGTCACGGGTGAGGACTGTTGTGGGAAAACCACCGTATTCCAAATATTCTCTGATCCCATCTTCCATTTCACGTGTTCTGATGTCAAGATTGCTTACAGACACCTGCTTGAAATCAAGGAACTCGCCAAAGCCCAGAGGGTAGACCCTCACATCGATATGCCTTCCAGTGAGTACAGGGGCCAACTCCATGCTCATTATCTTCGATGACGAGCCCGTAACCATGATTTTGACGTTCTCGGCGGTTTCCATCATCATTCTTACCCATTTCTCCCAGCCCTGAACATTCTGCACCTCGTCAAGCACGATTATTGTCTCATCTTTTGGATTAAGATAATGCCTGTATGTCTCGTATAAATCCTGAAGAAATGTCACAGAGAGATGAGGATGAAGCGCAGGGTCCTCGAAATTCACATATAAGGTCTGCTCTTTCTTCATTCCATGCTCTATCTGCCTGCGAAGTACCTGCCTGCATATGTATGTTTTACCCGCCCGCCTCACACCGGTCACGGAGGCCATTATGCCAGGCACGGTGAATATCCTCAATATTTTATCCACATAATTGCTCCGCCATACACCTGTGTCAATCTCTCTTTTCCAGAAATTGTAAGGCGCAACCATCTCAAGATATTCAGGCGTTATCATACAGTATAGTGTATGATTTGGTGGGTTAAATAGTTTACTATGGTGTATGATTGGGGCGGCTGCTTTTCGTTTGACGTTCTTAGAACCTTTTCAGTTGCTATTGACATTATCTGAATGGTCTTGCCTTCTTCCTCCCCACGTTTTGTGTGTCTGTGTTTCCTGACGAATTGCTTCGCACTTCATCGGCTCAATATCTTCGAAATCCGCAGATGAAACCCTCAGCCTTCTACTCGACGCACTTGAAGTTAATTTCATCCTTTAGAAATTCGTAGACATTGAACGCAATTGGACACACGGAACAGTTGTGAATTACATCCATTAGTCTAAAAACAAACCCACTTTTATGCAGATGAGGATAGGAAATACAGCCTTTGGGCCGATTGGGATAATGTGAACACAAATTATTTTTTAGAAATGGGCATGGTTTCTTATTGAATATGAATCCATTGGCTTCTTTATCCTCGACTAGAAATTTCTCTTTGAATTGGACATTGGATATCCCCAGGCTCTTTGAGAATTTTTCAATGTCATCTTTATCTAGAATAGGGGGTACCTCTTTACAGCAGTTCGCACACTTTTTACAATCTATCTCGGATGATACTTTCTGATATAATCTGTGTACAAGTGAGTCTAATTCCCCGGTTGGAATACCACATCCTTTCAAGAACGACCGAAATTCCCAATTCTCATCTTCTTTTTCCTTTGATTGTTTCCTGATTTTATTGATATCGATTTCCATAGCAATCAACCATACTATCGAAGTCATTTCACCTCGATATGCTTTTTATTCTCTGTTTTTTATATGCCAGTATCTTATCATTCAAAGGATGGTTAGGCTTGATCTTAA
>JAUSPR010000253.1 GCA_030655715.1 Thermoplasmata archaeon | reverse complement strand
ATTGTTCTTTTGAAACATATCGGCCAGCCATTGTCATAGGAAATGAAATAATTACTCGTTTCTTTAGTTTATATATCTTTTCTAATTCTAAAACGATGAGTTGTTTTGATTTTCTACCTTGAATGTAGGCAGAGAATTCACATTCATTCATTTGTATCCTATTGATAAAATTATTCAAAATATCATGTGGTTGTTCAAATGATATTTTTTGTATTTTTGAATAGCCAATAATAGATTTGTCATTTTTTGACAAGTAAAATAATAAATAATTTTCTTTTTGTAGTTTTGTAGGTTTTTTTGATTTAGTATGGGTAATAAATTTTACATAAACTGGATTTGTGCGCGTCATTAAAATGGTGAAATTATTCTGCATTATTGGGTATATAATGCCTGCTATTTCAGTATTTAATTTCATTTATACGCCACCTTTTTCTTCAATAATCCTAATATCTTCCTCCGTCAGTCCATACAACTCATAAACCAGCTCATCAATCTCTCTGTCAGTCGCCTCAATCTGCCTCTGAATCCTTGTTTCAGCATCCGGCGTGCTGGCCCCCTTAACGTCCTTGTGGAGCTTGAGCATCCTCTCGACCAGCTTCACCATTTTGTCATGCCTGGCAACGTCCTCTTTGTTGGAGAAGTCGATGATGCGGATTGGGAGCTGTTCAATGAATTGTTTATTTGCTGCAAAATATCCTCCATGGAAATTTGTTGATACCACTTTGAGGTAAAAATCTAGCAGTCTTGAGTTAAGTAAACCACACAAATAAGGCAAGGTTTTTTTAGAATCGTCTAAGGTTATTCCGTATCCACCAGTGGTAACATTTATGAAATAATAATTGTCTGAATAATCATAGTATGCAGACAATTCGGTAACCATATATGGAAGCATTAACTTTGGTTGTTCCCACATTCCAAGATTTTGAGTTCGTCCATACCTATACCACCCATCCCCTCTAAACCTGCCTTTCTCACGATTTTCCAATGTTGATTTGTTAGAATTTAGATATTGCCAAGTCAGTGGATAATTCTTTTTTATTTCATTCTCTGAGAAAAGGCGAGCATCATTGCCTATAACTTCGTATGGAAAGATTACCATTACAACGGGGTCTGCTTTATATCTTTTTATACTTCCACTGCGAACAACCGGCTTAAGTATTTTTGATTCCAATATTATCCATTTTTCATTTTCTTTTGAATATAATTTATAAGTATCCTCTGTAGATTGCTTGAATTCCTTAAACAAAAATATTGTATCGGCACTCGTAATACATCCCTGAAACAATCTTTCAGCATAGGAATCTAGCTTTGTTGGAATTTTGGATAATTTATCAAATAACTCTGCACCTGAACCCACAATAAAATTCCATTCGCTGTTACCAGTGGGATGATTAATTAAGCCATTTGGTGCTTCTTTATTTATTTGCCAGTTAAGTAAATCATTAACATCAGCATAATTAAACATGTTTTTCTTTTTTCCAGTAAGAAACAAAAGGCAAGTGTAAGTTGTTGCACCACTGAAAATCTGCAAATCATTGAAGTTTACTATTTCTTCAAGATGTTTTCCCTCGTCAATCAATTCTCGTATGGGCTGGCCATACTTTGCCTGGAAAAACTTATGGGGGCAAATATACCCCATCTTTCCATTTTCATTGATTAGCTGAAGGGCCTTTTCGATGAACACAACATAAATATCATAATTGCCCTTGCTGGCTGATTGATAAATCCTCTTGTAATGTTCCACCTCCACAGGTGCCCATTCTTTCATCGTCTGGATACGAATATACGGCGGATTCCCCACCACCGCATCAAATCCCCCTGCCTTCATAATCTCAGAAAATTCCTCCTGCCAGTTGAACGGATTAATCCTTGCCAGTTCATTGTCCCGCTCATCATCGGAGAGGTCTTGGAGATGGTCGATAATATCAAAGTCGATTAGCGAGTTACCGCATTTGACATTGTTCTCAAGATTGGGGAGCGCGGGCTCTCGGAACCACTTTCCGAAGTTGTCGAGCGAATCCTTGTTCTCGCCTTCCAGCGCTTTCAGGAGGAGATTCAACTTGGTTACTTCGACTGCCTGGTTATCAATGTCAACGCCATGAATGCTGGACAATAAGATGTTTTTCTTTTCCTTTAATGTCAGTTGCCAGTTGCCTTTGTCATTTTGGAAAACCTGTTCCTTGTATTTTTTCGGATTGTGTGCCGCGTACCATTCCTGGTGCTTTTCCATCAGTCGCTTGTATGCCACGATAAGGAACGAGCCGGAGCCGCAGGCCGGGTCCAGAATCTTGAGTTTCTTCATTTCTTCCGGAGTCTTGCCTTCGCAGAGCTTGACAACTGTATTTTCAACGATGTATTCAACGATATATGTGGGTGTGTAATAGACGCCGCCAGCTTTCTTGACCTCTGGTTTTTCTTCCACCTTGGCCTGGTGGCCGGCAGTGAGTCGAATAACCTTTCCCAGGAACTGCTCGTAGACCTGGCCCAATATATCTGCCGGTATGACATCAAAACGATAGCCTGACTCGGATATTTCTTTGATTATCTCCTTGATTATTTTGTCGTCAATTTTCAATTTTCGGGAAATCAAGTCCGGTTTCGTGGCTCTCTTTTTTTCTTCATTGAAATGGAAAAGGCCGGAGTTGTACTTAGCATCGGCAAGTTCGAACAATACGAACAGGTGTTTGTAATAATTCCCCTTTCTTTTAATGATGTTCTGGAGCTGGTTTTCAGGTTCGCTGCCTCTGTCCTCACATATCCGCAGGAATAATAATCGGTCAATGAATTTCTGGACAGCCAGGTTCATTTCTTCAATTGTCAATTTTTTATTCTCGATGGCAATGTTTTTGGCCAGTTTTAAACGCCAGCCCTCGATACTTTTCAATATTTTGTCATCTACTTCTGTTATTCCCTTCTTTTTCTTTAGGGCGTACTCATCAAATCGTCCCTTTAGAATCGATTCTTTGCTGAATAAACTGGCGAATTCGTCCCATTTTTCTTCAATATCGTCAAATGATGCATAAAAAACCGTACCTTTGTGAGGTGGATCGTCTTTTTTCGGTTCAATCCGACAATCGTATACATATAAATCCTCAAAATTGGTCAATATAGATAAAGGAAGTTTCTTGTTCCAGGCATAATTTCTAAGTTGGTAAGCAGGCTCTTTTTTTGAAGTTATATCAACGGAAGGTTTCTTTGCTTCAACATAAAATTTCACATGGCCACCGATTTTAAAGGCATAATCCGGATTCTTATTGCTACCTTCAATTTCTAACGTTGGCTCAAGTTCTACTTCCTTATAATATTCGGAATAGCCGTCTATATTTTTGAAATCCCAACCCAATTCCTTAAAGATAATATCTATAAAGTATAGTCGAGCATCCGCTTCCTTGTATTCTGGCAACAAGTATTCATTGCGATGTTCTTTATATGTCTGGACAATTCTTTTAATCTCTTCCGGTGCTGGCATTTTACCCGAACCTAGATAGCCCTTCTGGATAATTAAAACTTGGGAGTCCAAAGCTCCACATTTTGTGCCAACCAGAAAAACACACCACGGCACCGGCCCAATCCATCATGCCCCGCCTGTGAGGGCGGGGTTGTGAGCCAGATTGTTTGAATCTGGCTAGGTGACAATTAAGCTCATTCTTAGGAAACCTCGCCTGTAAGGGCGGGGAGGAGTTTAAATCGGCATACAACCCGACCCCAGAGCTATGGCACCGGCCAGCCGCCCAACACCCCCATGCCATCACCAATCCAACCCGTTCCGAGGCAGAACTTCGGATGTCGCTATAAGATGCTCTTGCCAGGATTCGTTCAACTCATCTTTATTGAACTTTCCAGGGTGCCCTCATCCAAGTATCGTCTGTGTTGCCCTCGAAGACAGCCCAGACCTCATCCCGTCCCTGAGTTCGCCGGGCACGAACGCTATCTTGTAGTTCCTGTCCCCGAATCCCATTTTACCCACGAAAAGCAGGCCTTTCTGCCTGAGCTCCGCGATGGGGGATTTGTATTTTTCTTCGTCCCAGAAGAACCCGATGTCGTCGTCAAAGTCTTTGAGCATTCCGTATTTCACAAAACCGCCATGCGCCAGGCAAAGGCGCAAGGCGTCCTTTGACTGTTCGGACAGACCGTTGACGATGATTTCTATTTCTGCGGTCAGCTTGTTCTCTATCTTGCGTATCTTGTCCTTTTTAAGTCTCTCTTTTATCCTGTAATGGGTGCACATCCAGTCTATCCAGTGCGACGGGTACTTGTTCAACACGGATTGAAATGTGGAGCCCTTGCGCAACTGTATGCTTTCGGATCTTTTGACCTGCTCGGTCTCATAAGCGTTCTTGAGGATTTCCGGGTCCAATATCAGCGGCGTCGTTTTGATCAAGAAGATGCCGATGAATCGGTAGTGGTCGCCGAATGGGTGTATCCTGCCAGTCAACAACTTGTTAGGAGGTATCGACGGAACCTCCCTGGGCAGGGTCACAGCATAGACGTTTTGATCCTCCAAGTCCTTGATTTTCAGGGATTGGCCTTTCCCTGATATGACCGCGAAATTAGACCGTATCATGTTCCTCATTTGAAGGATGTTCTGTTTCATCCTCGGTGCCATGTCCTTCGAGGCTTCTGCGAATTCCTCGGCTATGGTCATACCCGTTTCCGGCAGGACCTTTTCGAAGAACAACCAACAAAGGTAGTTCTTTTCCCAGGCGTCGTCCGGAATATTCCAGTCTTTTTCCGGGAATTCCGCACCGAATCGTTGATACAGTTCCTCCACGCGGTCGCCGTACTTCTCGGTCGCGTAATCGAAAATCGCTTGGGACATCGTTTCCTCGGTTATCACGGTGAACACCTCGAACCCCCATCTCCGACGGTTTGCCGGGGGGGCATGCATTCCCGATGCACAACCGACATAAATATTTGTTCCACTGCGCTTTCTGAAATAGTAATACACAGGGTGAATGACCGATATTATAGTGGTGCGCAGAAATAAACACCTTTCTCCGCACAAGAATTTAAGTGAACAATATTGCGCAACACTATGGCTCGTTCTCAAAGAAACATAGTCGAACGTTCAACGACCGGCACACGGCTGCGCTCCGTTCCAGCCAAATGCTCCTTGACACTTCCCGTTTCACATGACCGCGGCATCATCTGAAATTGCGGGTCAATTTAAATAGGGAATCATATTATCGAGATGAAATGAGAACATCTATCCTCGACATTGCTCAAGAATATAACCGGTTGGCTGTAAGCGATTTCGAAGGGTTTACACCGAGCGAAATGCACGGATTGTTATACGCACCCTTCGAGCCCTCAAAATCATGCATGCGGTTAAACAAAAAAGTCAACGAAGATAAACTTTCGAGTCCGTATTTCACCAGAGATGTTAAAAGTTATTTAAACATAGTCCGCAGCCTCCAGCCGATAAAATTGACGGCAAAAGGAAATCTGCCCAGACAACTCTGCAGGGACTTGTTGGCCAAAGGAATAGGTGAGGACGATTTTCATTGGCCCGAGAATTGGAAACTGATGAAAGAAGAGGATTCATTTTACATTACTCTAATCAACAACTATACCCAACTTGTGGGAATAACGAAAAAAGTAAAGGGTCACCTATCGATCACCAGAATTGGAGACAACTTGTTGGAAGCGCCCCCTTTGGATTTTTACCTTTTCTTGTTTGAAACTTACTGCTCCAAACTAAATTGGGGATGCAGCGATCGCTATCCAGAGGGGGGGATAATTCAAGCGTCCTTTCCATTTTCTATTTATCTCGTGCAAAAATATGGCGACCAGAAAAGGAGTCCTGTCTTCTATGCCGAGAAAATTATCCGCGCTTATCCGAGATCCCTAATGGATTTCAAGGGCGGCTATTCTACAAAAGAAGATGAGATATTGAAATGTTATTGCACACGTGTTTTGGAACGTTTTATGAAGAGATTTGGTTTGATTACTATTGTCGGACAAGATGATTGGATTTATATGATTCGGAAAGAGTACACGATTCAAAAGAATGAGTTGATGGACGAATTGATAACGTGGGAAAAAGACGCAAGCACCCGCATCGGATAACACATCGCGTCTGGCTGTGTCTATTCGGCACACTGCCCAACTGCATCTGCTTGTTTTTCCTCTTTCGGCGCGCTTCTCAAATCGTTCGAAAATATCCATCGCCCCTATTCTGGGAACGTCATCCGCGGAGGGTCGGTGCTGGCTTGCAGCGCATCCCATACGCGAAAGCTTCACTTCCGCCCCATCTTCCCGACCAGCTTCCGCATCTTCTTCTCCCGCGCTATTTCTGCGTACAGGAACGCTTCGTCCCTTGAATCCTCGGTCACGAGCACAGCGACCTTTCCCACCGCGCTCCGGCCAGTCCTGCCGCGCCTCTGGATAGTCCTGATCTCGCTGGGCACAGGCTCATAGAATACGACGATGTCCACCGCCGGAATGTCCAACCCCTCCTCGGCCACGCTGCTCGCGACCATGATGTTGAACTCCCTCTTCCTGAAACTGTCGAGTATATCGGCCTGCTCCTTCTGCGACATCCCCTTCTCGTCATCGCGATTGGCCTGCCCGACGAACCGGACCGGGCTCAGTCCCTCGTCTCTCAATCGCTTGATTATCGTCGAAATCGTGTCGCGGAACTGCGAGAACACGATGACGAGCGAATCCGGATTTCCAGCGAGTTGCTCTTTCAGTATCCCAACGAGCGCGTCCTCCTTCGGGTGTGAGCTGCCTCTGTGCTTCTTGCAGTTCCTCAGGGCGCTCGCCACGGCCAGCTCGCCTAGGAACGATTTCTCGGTCCTGGAAAGCTTGTCCTGCGAGAGCATGCGTTCGAGATAGAGCTTCAGCGGCGCGACGCCCTGCGTTTCGAGCAGTTCCAGGCAATGGCAGAGCTGGAGCGCGACCGCCTGGTTGAACATCGCGCCGAACAGCATCCCGCTACGCCGCGTTGCGATGCGCGCGCGGATGGCGGCACCGGTCGCGATAATCTCCTTCTTCGGTACACTCTGGCCCTTGCGCCAGCGCCGCAGGAAGCCGGTTCGTTTCAGTTTGTTGATACGTTCGGTCAGGCTATCCTCCAGCGCGTCGCGCATCTCTATCATCTGGGGCGTCAACTGGACCTTCGACCAGGCCACATCGATATGCTTGACGTAGTCCGCGACATCCCTGTCTTGCGGGCCGCGCGCCTCGACACGTCCGATGCCGAGATTCTCAATGACCTCTTCGACGCGCTCGATCTCGGAGCCGGGCGATGCGGTCAATCCGAGCACGAGCGGCGAGCTGGCCTGAGCCCGGTATTGTCTCGATATGTTGACATACGAATAGTCGCCGACCGCCCTGTGAGCCTCGTCAAATATCAGCAGCGAAACGTTTTCCAGCGTGTATCGGTTCTTTTCGATGTCGTTCCCAATCCCCTGCGGCGTGGCGAAAATGAACGAAGCCTCCGTCCAGAGCAGCGCCCGTTTCGCGGCGTTGGTCGAACCCGTGAACAGTTCCATCTGTTCGGGGGTGTCGAGGAACCTGGAAAACGACTGCATGTGCTGCTGGGCGAGCGGTTTGGTCGGCGCGAGAAACAGGATTTTTCCGCCCCGATGCGCCTTGACGTCGGCGGCGACCATTGCGGCGATGACTGTTTTACCGAGTCCCGTGGGAAGGACTATGAGCGTGCTCTCGTCTATGGCCGATACTGCCAGGTTGAGCTGGAACTCGCGGTATTGCACGCTCTGCGGTTTCAGGAGGGGATGCACTATGTACGACTCGGAAACCGTGAAACAGTCGCTGTGAGGTCGGGAGGCCGGGGATGCGGCTGGTTTTGAGGCGGGACGGACTTCGCCATCGGCATCGAACTCGGTCAACGTGCGTTGCTTCATAGTCTGGGCATATGTATGAACTAAGATATAGTTTTACCACCCAAGGAAACGGCTCGGGGCGTGCGCGGTTTGCCATTTGCAGATATCAACCTGTAGCGGACCCGAGGGCGGCGCACCGTTTTCTAATACGGTTGGCGCCTTATCCATTATACGAGGGTGGAGGTTGACCTGCTCCCCTGTAAACCTTTTAAGCATACACACATATCTGGGAACAATGAACCCGGAACTGAACCACTTAGAAATGGCCGATTCCAGACGGGGTGGAAAGGTTAAATGAGATGAAGGCTCGTTTAATAGGGAGTTATATGAAATCAGGGATGAGAACGAGTATACTGGCTACTCAACGAACAAACTATCCCCCAAACGACGAAACGAAAGGTTAAATAGAATCGTGCTATTACTTAGTTAGTAACTTACTTCCGGGGTATACAAATGAAAACGTTGAACATCACTTTCGAAGATAAGGAATACAAACGCCTGATTAAAGCCAAGAACGGAAAAAATTTAAGCTGGCACGATTTTATTCTGTCACTGGTTGATAAAGAAGAATCTACGGGGGAAGAGCAATGAAAGGAAATCTATATAAACATGAAATTGAACTAGTTGATTTAGATATAAAAAACCAGCCCCGCGAAGAATTCAGAGAACACCTAAAAAATGTGAAATATAGAGGTTATGAAGTTGAACAATTGACAGATGGAAGAAAAATTGTTATTACAAAGCCCGGTGGTAAATCTTTTTATGGAAACGCGAGACGTGAAGATTTTATGGTTTGGATTTATAATCCAAAGGATTCATCTCTCTGGTTAATTTCACATAAGGACATTTCCAATGATATTGAGTTAAAGGGAAATATTAATCCGAAAGAGACAATAAAGTTGATTGATACCATGGAAAGAGTTTTCAACGGAGAAGAACCTTCTGATGTGTTGGAAACAACTAAATTAAACTCAATGGTTGGTGAACCTCCAGATGTTTTATTAAAGGCATATAAATGGATATGGGGGCAAGAAGATTGTAATTATCCTACGGGAGAGGGCAGAGAAATGTCTATGAAAATAATTAGAGAATTGAGAAATAAACTAAGGAGGGAGTGATTTAATGGAATGGAATGAACTTCGCGACGAGATCAACAGAATGTTTTCACAGAAAGCAAAAAAACTCAGCTTGAATCCTACACTGGATTTGAATTTCATCGAGGACACGTCCATCATCGGGGAGAACGTATTTGGCGAAGCGTTTCCGAATGAAAATCGCGTCTGGCTTGAGGTGGTTGCTCCCGATGCTTCTGACAAACAAATTTTAAAAATCCTCTGCCATGAACTCATCCACATTAAACATCCTGACTGGAATCACGATTCGCAATTATTCAAAAAGGCGGTGAGCCAATGCATGAAAGCATGAGCGAGAACGGCCAGAAAAATCACTGTTCCGAGGATAATGGAAGCATTATATCCCAAATAACGAAAGAACCGTATTACAAAACAGATACATTCGAATTGTATCTTTCAGATTGCATAGAGTTTCTATCGCAATTGCCAGAGGATTCTGTGGACATGATTTTTGCCGATCCACCATATAATCTCTCAAATGGCGGTTTTTCTTGCCATGCTGGAAAAAGGGTTTCTGTTAAC
>JAUSPR010000230.1 GCA_030655715.1 Thermoplasmata archaeon | reverse complement strand
ACCAAATATGTACAAAGTGCCAAAAAATGGCGAGGTGGTTCTGGCAATTCAGAATGTTCTCGCTCGGTACAAGGTCATCCATTCCCAGAGAGAGTTGCGAGAAAAAGTGGAGCTGGAATTGAACTTTGGTGGGGGCAATTTCCATGTCAGCGGTTTTCGAATACGGAGGCTTGCAGTCATCTCGGGCATTGCAAAGCTCAAGGTCTCGACCAGGGCGACGGGCAAGAAAGGCACAATCAGTGATTGCCCTGTCTGCGGCGAGAAACTCGAAGCCTCAAGGAACATGACCATTTATGGCAAGACCATCACAACAGGATTCAAGTGCAACAAGTGTGCATTTTGGACCGAGAAGAACAATCTCAGACGTCCGTCCAGGTACGAATTTTCCATGAGAAAGAGGAGATGAGCATGCAGGGAAAAGAAGAACAGAGGACAATCATTCTCAAACTTGACGATGGAGAGGAGCTATTTGAAAGCCTGCGGAATGCGATTCAAAAATTCAACATTAAATCAGGATTCGTGCAAGCCGGAATTGGCATGCTAAAAGACATTGAAATAGGATACTTCGATGGACATAAATACCATACAAAGCATTTAGAGAAACCTCACGAACTTGTTTCATTGCAGGGCAGTATAAGCACTAAGGACGAGATAATCATACATCTTCATTGCAGCCTGGCCGGCGAAAACCATGAACTTATTGGCGGCCACCTTATCAGCGGAAAAGTCTGCATTGTCAATGAAATTCTTATTAAGAAATTTGAAAACGTGTTACTCGGAAGAGTTTTGAATCCGTCTACCGGGTTGAAGGAATTGACTGTCGAATAGCAAGATAATGCTGCCGTGCACCGTGCAGCATCTGAAATCAAAGCCCAGGGCTTTGATAATTCAGGTGCATGGCAGGTCATGCACGTGTGCAATGGCCTACGCATGTAAACTTCCAGCCCTGGCAATAAACACCTGCCACTTTAGGGCTAGTAGTTTACAAGTTCCACAATTTGTCCCCGACATAGTGAACTGTCTTTACCGCCTTACCGCCCTGAGCCGCCTTCATTACTGGGCCGTCCATTAGGGCTATGCCGACAAGAAGAGGTCTAAGATTATTTTGATCGCGCACCCAGACACCCATACCTTCCTTGATCTCCGGGTCTGCATCCACGATTCCCGGGGCCATGACATCTGCACCATTTGCCAGGAACTTCACCGCGCCCATGTCAACTGTTACGTATCTTTTGACGGCGCCGAAGTTTAATATGCCCTGAACAGTGAGAAAAGGCTGTTCATTCATAAAAATAGCAACAGGTTTTCCCTTGAAGATTACGACATTGTTACCGCCGGCCTCGCCGGTTTCCACGGCATCAGTTGGCTGGAATGTCTGAGTTCCCATGGTCAAATCAAGTTCGGAAGCCAGGCTCTCCACTTCCTTTCGCCTAAGCCTGTTCCTGCGCCTCAATCGTAGTTCCGACACACTATCACCTGTAATGTGAAATCCTGATTAATATATAAAATAACCCGGGCATTTGCCCCAGTATTTATTTTCTACTTACAAATCTTCGAGGTCCTCTATCTCTTTAAGAATCTGGTCCTCCAGATCTTCCTCGCCATTGTCCAGCTCATCCTCGAGCTCTGCAAGTTCGGCAACCAGTTCGTCCTCAAGTATGGAGGCCTTTTCGTCAGCGGTAACGTCTTTTTCCGCTTCCCTCCTCTTCCGCCTCTCGATTGCCATCTTCACTTCCTCGATGAAATCATGCATTGCAATGCCGGTTGCAATTATCTCTCTGAGTTTTGCCTTATCATCGGGCAACACGACAACCGCAGTAAGCATCTTCACGCATCTCTCGACCCTTAACTCCTCGGCGAGCTCGTCCTTAAGAGCGGTAGAGGTCATTTGAGGTCCTTCTTCCTCTGGAGAAATTTCTTCGTACTCTTGCTCTGGCTCAATCGACTCATCAGAATTTAGAGCTTCTTCTAGGTCGGCCATGGGTTCGGTGAATTCTTCAGGAATGTCCTCCTCGGTGAGTTCCTCTTCCTCGAATTCTTCTTCGGAATCATCTTCCAATTCGGACTCCTCTTCCTTCAATTTCTCAATTTCATAATAGATTGGATCGTTCTTAATTCCCCAGAAGGATACTGTCACCAGGCCCAGTATGAAGGGTATCAAAGACACAATATGACCGGATGGTTCTACAGAACCGATGCCAGGATATGGAGTAGGATCACCGAGAAGACCCTGGATAAAACCGAGCCTCAATCCAATGACCCCGATGAGGCCTGCAAGTGAAAGCATCATTCCCAGTATCAAGAGTTTGTGGTTTATCTTCAGGGTTTCAGAACTGATTTCATCCTCCTCGTATTCATCGAACTCCTCTTCGGCTTCTTCAGATTGCATTTCTTCCTCTTCAGAGGCGTCCTCAAGTTCCTCGGTCTCGACAGTTTCAACAACTTCCTCTTCAAAGGCGCCCTCAAGTTCCTCGGTCTCGACAGTTTCAACAGTTTCCTCGGCTTTTGCCTGCTCCCGTTTGAACTTTTTCTTGTTCCTTCTACTCAAGGCGACCCCTCCTCTTGGCGCGGAAGGCTATGAACGGGATGATGCAGCAAATAACTATCGGGATGGCGATGGTGGGGAACTCGGGGATCTCCACGTCATCCCATGTCGATGGATTAGTATCTACTACACTTGTTGCACCCCAGTAATATGTTGTGGGGACATCCGCGTCGTAGGCTTGAACAGCAAAACCAGCAATGTCGCCTGAAGTTGGTGTGCTTGTGCCCCACACATCAATAAATGGAATTTGGAACTCGTATGTGATATAGTTACCATCGCCAGCGTCGGGATCTCGCTCCGCGTCAACACTCCATCCGGTAAGAGAGCCAACAGTCCAAGCACCGTCTGTACCATCATAATCTTCCGATGCATCTGTCGCTGTTGAGTCCTCAGCCCTGAATTTTCTGTCCCCTGAGTCAATGGTAGCCTCATGGAGATGATCTCGTTCAAACATTACATCGCAGTAATCTCCAGTAGCGGCAGTGGTATCTGTTTTCACTCTGACACAGACATAGAGGTTCGTGCCATCTTGCATTGTGTAGACTATCAGGTCAGTGGAAGCATACGAGTCCGCATCTGTCCATTCAGCCGCACTCCAGTCACCATTTATCGTAGGTGCAGTTGAAGTGTATGGAGCATCCAGAAGGTCGGGAGTTCCCATAATCTCCGGTGCGTCAGCCCCGCTCCTGGTCTCGGTCACAACGACCGTGGTGGATGCAACATCCGTCCTGTCAACATCCTTCAACCAATCTGTGCTTTCGATGAAGTACTGCATATTAGTATTGTTACCAATCTGGTTGAGAGCTACTCCAACTTCCAGTTCCCTGCCAAGATTGGCGGCATTAACGTTTGTGATGAAGATTTTTCCAGGAAGCAAGTAAAGCTTCTGAGATGTGATGTGGCCGCCCTGGCCTTTGATTTCTATAAGGGCATTTGCTGAAATGCCATTAATGTTCTGACCGCCCAACTCAGTGTCTATGTAAATTCTGGTTATATCCTCCCCGTAAAGCTTCTTAAGAGGTTTGGCCGGAGAGGGTGTGCCCGGCTCTCCTGGCTCTCCTGGCTCTCCTGGTGGGCCTGGTTTCACTCTGTTATATGGCATTACTGTTCCGCCCATCATCTGCCCATTGGCATCCACCTTCAGGTAGAAAAATGCCTGGACAGCCGAGTTGGTTGAAGCATATTCAGCTATATTCACGTTAGGATTGGTTGTGTCAGCGACGCTGTCAAGTTGCTTGTTCACATTATTCCAGTCCGCAAAGGCACCGTCTATCAGTATGAGGTTTGGCGGGGCGTGAGCATAGGCTGTCAATGGCTCGCCGATTATTGTTGAAACGCCGGAAGAGGAAACATAGGATACAGAAACATCCACGAATGACCCGGTTGCAAGACCAGTCACTGGAGCAGTTGCTTGCAGGGTAACGGTAGTGCCTGCCGGAACAACGACCGGCAGTCCGGAAACCACTGGAGTTTCGACTCCGGAGCATGCAAAATCAATGGCCGTGACATCCACCGAAGAGCCATGAGCGGTAAGTTGCAGGCTCATTATCTGATTTGAGCCGATTATGCCATTGATGCTTCCCGGAACCTGCTTGACTAACAGGGCGCCTTTTCCAAGGCCTATGGCTGCATCGCAAATGTCCGCGATAGCTTCACCCCTTTTGGACATGAACAGGATGCTGTGCGTGGGCTGCATCTGGATGGTCGGACTCTGAATTCCCACCTCTATGCTAGTTAACGAGAGGGCTGCATTGATACCGCGCCAGTTCCAGGCACTCCAGTTCAACTGATCCTGACCGCTGAAAATTCCCATCCGGCTGCCTTGGATGGTTCCATTCCAGCCATACACATCAACTGAATAATCCGCACCCAGACCATGCACCGCATACCCCGTCTCAGGGTTGCCGTCCGAGTCAATAAACGCCAAGAGGCTGTCAACACTGGATGTGGGCATCCAGCTGTCTCGGGCTTCCGCATATAGGAATAGACGACCAGCATCGTTTGTGCCAACAGCATAATTCACAATGTCTAAGGCAGCTACGGAATACGATTCTGAATCCGTGAACAACGTAGCATCGTCCCAGTCAGAGAAATCACCATCTACCCTGATGCCGGAGTAGGCGGCCTCATTATATGAAAGAAGGAAAAATGATGCCGGAACCATGATGATGAAAGCAATTACAAGTATCAATGAAATTCTGAAAGGAGATATGGCGTCGTCGTTCATCCTGCGGGAACGCAAGACCGGCCCTCCGTTGCCAAGGCCGTTTGTCATGCCGTTGGTCATCCCGTTTGTCATGCCGTTGGTTCGGCCCAATCCATTGGTCATCCCGTTGGTCTTTCCAAGGCCGTTTGTCATGCCGTTGGTTCGCCCCAATCCATTGGTCATGCCGTTGGTTCTGCCGCCAAGGCCGTTGGTAATACCGCCCTTAACCAGCCTACCATTTTTGGTATTGGACTGAGCATGAATCTTTGAAGGATTAAAGCTTTGATTATTTCTATTCATTAAATTTCAACCCACTTCTCTTCTACAATTTCGTGTAATGTCTTTACATATATAAGGTTTATTATTTGATTATCATAAAGGAAATAATGTTAATCTTTTCAGCAATCATTAAATGGAATGAATACCTCCTGCCTATTGAGGGGAAAAATGGAGCAGAGAAAATACCCATTTTCCTGGGAGCCTGGCTGGTCCTTCTCCCGGATGAACACGCTACGGAGCTGTCTCAGGCTGTACTGGTACGAGTATTACGCCAAACGATTCGCCCCGGAGCATGAGAAGAACCGGATAATGGAGCTAAATCAGCTTTCCCGAATTCCGTTCGAGCTGGGAAATGCAGTTCACCAGACAGTGGCAGAGATTCTGAAGGAATTACAAATCAACGACAATGTCATCTCTCTGGAAGAGGCAAAAACCACCGCGGTCAATAAGTTCGAGATACTGATCAAGAACAAGCCACTAATCGAGAAACGCCTGGGAGTTCCATTCACTGAAGAAGAGCATGAAAAGGCCCACGGCCAGATAATGACCAGCATTACCACATTTTACGGCTCCAAATGGCTGACAATGATGCAGGGCATGCCACGCAAGACCTGGAATAGCTGGCTCATTGACCCACCTGGATATGGAGAGTTCCGCATCGAGGGTAAGAAAGCTTATGCCAAGCCAGATTTGGTTTTCAGCTACAAGGATGGTCGCCATTATTTGGTGGAATGGAAGTCCGGAAAACCACATAGAGACGAAAATCTCGTGCAAGTCCAAGCGTACATGTTCTACGCGAAAGATGTCATGGGCCTTGATCTTGAAAAGACTGTTGGCGTGGTCCAGTACCTCACCTATCCTTCCGAGAAACCAATAGAGGTCGAGGGTCGGTTGGTCAACCCGATGGAGATGCGGAACAAGGTGCTCAGCGAGCTGAAGCTCATCGAGTCGCTCTGCGAGGACGTTGCATCCAACACCCCGAAGCCCATAGGCCATTTTGCGAAAACTGAAGAACCTGGATACTGCGAACTCTGCAAATACAGGGAGATATGCAGGCCTGATTTTGTAATGCCAGAAAAACAATAATATGAAAGGTGGCGGCCCATCTCTGGACCGCCATTAGATGTATTATGCTTTTGCGAAGTTGACCGTGTAGTCCATATCGATTTCCATGTAATCCGTGCCGTCAATGTAGGTACCGGAACCAGTCATGGTCAGGGTCATTGTGTCTCCGTTGACGTCATAAGAACCAGTGATGGTCCCGAAGTCCGCGCCCATCATTTCGAAGCTTGTAATTTCAAAATCTCCGCCACCCAGATCTTTGAAGACCATTCCCTCTGGCATTGTGGAAGTGTCATCAAAATCTATGACTTCTGGGTCGGCAGGAATTGTTACGTTGTTGTAAATGGTATTTGCAGTATCGTTGTTCATAACCATCACAATCTTCATTTCTCCGCCGCTTACGGTCCATTGTCCGGTCAGAGCAACATCGTCGTCACCCATGAACATTACATATCCCACAACCGCACCCACGACAACGATGGCCACAACGGCCAAAACTATCAGGGTCATCTTGCTACTGCCTGCCGGAGCTGCTGGCTCCACCGGCGGTGCCTGTACTTGTGCATCACTACCCATAGTATTTCACCCCCTAAAGTCCCAAATGATTGGTAATATGTCACACAAAAGCATCTAATTTTTATTATTTTCTGTTAGCCAGCATGAATTCATCAAAGATTTTATATACTTGAAACATATTACCGACCTTGGTAATATGACACAAAAACTTCCCGATTGGGTTTTAAAGTACAAAACGAAAGGTA
>JAUSPR010000228.1 GCA_030655715.1 Thermoplasmata archaeon | reverse complement strand
TCTGCCACCAGTTCCTCTATTGCCTTTCGGGCGAGATCTTCAGCAGCCTGCTTGACCTCCGAATATACAAAGTCCCTTTCGGATATGCCGTAGCGCGAATCCAGGTAGTAATGCAGCCGCACCGGGAAGGATGGAATGCGGTAGACCTTGCGTTTGTCATCGGATCTTCGAATGACCTCCAAAAGCCCCATGTCGACCATATTGGCCATGTAAGGCAGGACGCTGGACGATGTTCCGTTTTTCACAATCCCGCGCGAGAACAGTACGCCGGCGATGTCCCGGTAATCCTCGTATCCGGCACCGACCAGAGACAGAATTGACGAATATGTCCTGGTCAGCGTTCTCTCATCTTCCGTGAATATCTCTCCGATGAGGCCGGGAACAACATATTTCACTGTCTGGCACAGGTTTTCCAGGGATTCACCAGGCCTGTAGAACGGGATGATCCATGGATCCCTGAGGGCAGATGCTGTCCAGACCGCCTCCTCGGCGCCGAGGCTTGACGCAGTCCCTTTCAGAATGTCGGATGCTGCAATCTGACCGATATTGAATGGCCGTAACAGCCCCAGCAATGGGGAGTTACCACCCAGGAGTTCATTCGCCACCCGCATGCTCGAACCTGTGAGAATGAGCCTGCCGCCTGGATGAACGGCTGTCAGGTCTTCCAATAAGTTTGGGGGCAAACGTTGGAACTCGTCCACGACGACGGTCTTGCCGGACTTGAGGTAGGTAGTTGTGAGTTTGGAAAATGTCGCGAAGTCTGGAATCACATCAAGAACAATGCCCCTGGCTGTGATGCTCCTGTCGGAACGAACGTGAAAATAAGCGTCATGTGGAACAAAATTCTGAATCATGAATGTCTTTCCGACCTTTCGCCTCCCGAATACCAGCGCCCAGCCGGGATTTGTCGTGATTTCCTTGGCCTCTTTACGGGTCACAACGATATTAACCATGGTTCATGAATAGTGGTTAACGTATATATAATTATTCGTCAGCAAGAAATGTTGCGCCGTGGCATCGACTTATTCCACCAGAGCCACGCCTTCTCACGCATATGCCCCAATTTCTGGAGCGCGTTGGCGCGCGCACCCGCCAGAATACTCATAACTCCACATCAGAAATCACTATCTTCACCGCCCCCACCCCTCCGGCCCCGCGTTCACCATCACTCGCGGGTACTTCCTCGATTTCAATGAGTGCATCGGTGTTCTTAATCTTTTCGTCAACAGGTCTGCCCAGCGTATCCCTCACAGACCCTGCTCCGGAACTCCACCTGCGCCCGCTATCAGTCACATAAACGATGTCCTTGAACTCCTTGGATATGTGCGGCTCCCCGAGCAAATCATATTTTGATAAATCCACGCCCTCCAGCATGTCCGCGTTGCGCACACGGATGCGGGGCGCGCCGTGCATCGCCACGGTCCTGACCGGCGCCAGCTTCCTGAGCATGGCCAGCTTCTCTTCGAAATCCTTCAGTGCCAGCTCATTGTTCCGCAGTTCCGAGTATTTCTCCAGCGTGAAGTCGCGGGTCACCGCACCGCCCCCGCTGTCATATTCCACCATGTGTCTCACCATTTGTTTTCCTATATAATATGTTTCGCCCACGTGTCCATCCCAGAGGCCAGCCCTGCGTTCGGAACCGGAGTTCCGATACCGATAAAGAGCGTTGCCGGTAATCGACATTTTCCAAACGATTTGATTACCGGGGTACAGAAATTGCGCAGTTCATTGCGCATTATTGTCCATTATTGCATAATTCATTGCGTAAATTTATATAATCCTTAATGCATCACCTCTTCATGATATCGAAGGATGTGTTGGAGGATGTTGCCGAATCCTGGGCCGGGGACATTGCCCATGAGAAAGTCATACCCAGAGATGCGATGGCGGGCATCGAGGCCTCATTGGGGCATGAGGAAGTTACTGTCATCAAAGGCGTTCGAAGGGCGGGCAAGACGTTCATCCTGTACCATATGTTGCAGAAGCATGGTGGCATCTACCTGAACTTCGAGGACGATCGCCTTCATGATTTCGATATCACGGATTTTGAAAAAGTGCTTGACATGGTCCAGAAACTGAAAACACCCATTCTTTACCTTGATGAGGTCCAGCATGTGGCAGGATGGGAAAAATTCGCTCACAGAATCCACAGAAAAGTCAAATTGTTCGTAACAGGCTCAAATTCAAAATTGCTTTCCTCGGATTATGCAACCTCCATGGTGGGTCGCACCAAGAGCTTCGAAGTGTTCCCACTCATCTACCCGGAGTTTCTGCGGTTCACCGGAAAAAGAAAGGGAAGAGGGTCGTTCCTGGATTACATGGAAACCGGCGGTTTTCCCAGAATCGTAATAAGTGGTGATACCTCCCTGGCTGGCGAGTACCTCGACCGGATAATCTACCGTGATATACTTGGGTCAGAGAATCTGAAGCATCCTGAAGCTCTGAAAACACTCGCTCTTTATTTGCTGTCCCACGTGGGCAAGGAATTCTCATTCAGGACCCTGAAAGAGGTAAGCGGTATCGGGCATGAAAACACTGTGAAAGATTACCTTGGGCTGCTGAGGAATGCTTACCTTATAGGCATGATGAACCGGTATGACCCCTCATTGAAGGTTCAGGAATCGTACGGCAAGAAGGTATATGCCATGGATACCGCATTCATATCACTGGGAAAGAGAATGGAAAGGGATTTGGGGCGAGTCCTGGAGAACATGGTTTTCCTTCACTTGAAACAAAAAGGCCATGATATTTTCTATGGAAAAAACGGAAGGGAAGTGGATTTCATAGTATGTAAGGGTTTGAATCCATTAAAAATCGTCAATGTCTCTTTAGAGGCTGTAGATAAGAAGACCATTCAGAGAGAACTTGAATCTCTTCATTACTTTCAAGAAAAAATCAACGTGTCGGCTGAACTCGTGTCTCTCTACCCTTGCCTAGTTCCAGAAGATATTCAATTCCACCTGGCCCACAGATATTTGGGCTGAGTTTGTGCCAGTGTAATAAAATGTTGCTTTAATTTGATGTTTATCCAATAAATCAAGAACACGCGGCATCCCGGTGGCAATCAATTGATTTGGGACATCATCGTCCAGTCTATTCTTTATCAGGGACTGTTCTTCGACGTCCACGGTGAATAAATATGTTTTCATCCCGTCACCGCCGCCACCCCTCCGGCCGCGCATTCACCATCACCCGCGGGTACTTCTTCGAGCTCACTATCTCGATCAACTCGTCCGTACCCCTCACCTTCTCCTCCCGGGGTTTACCCATCGGATCCCTCACAGACCCGGCCCCGGAACTCCACCTGCGCCCGCTGTCCGTGACGTACACGATGTCGGCAAACTCCGGGGAGAGATACGGCTCCCCGAGCAAATCATATTTTGATAGGTTCACGCCCGCAAGCATGTCCGCGTTTCGCACAGGGATGCGGGGCGCGCCGTGCATTGCCACGGTCCTGACCGGCGCCAGCTTCCTGAGCCGGGAAAGCTTCTCCTCGAAATCCTTCAGTGCCAGCTCATTGTTCCGCAGTTCCGAGAGGTTCTCGTAATG
>JAUSPR010000226.1 GCA_030655715.1 Thermoplasmata archaeon | reverse complement strand
ATGGCATGGACCTGTATGATGTTCTGGACATCCTGGAAACCGGCTATGACTGTGAACATTCCAGACGCAAAAAAGGCACCTTCGAGCGATGCAAGAAATCAGACAATAAGACCAGAAAGGTAGTTGTCGTGGAAAGCATCCAGAAATGGAATGATACCCCGGTGTGGTTGATAATCCATGTGGGAGTGATGAAATGAAAAGTGAACTGAGCAAGGAAAAAATCAAATGCCAATGCGGCAAATGGACAAAACCAAAAGAGTTCAACATTGACGGGATAAAGATACGTGGCTCGGAATGTTCAGCTTGCGGTGAAACATATTTCAACGCGGAAGATGCAAACCAGGCTCTAATTTACAATAAAATCAAGAATGAGGTTCTTACTGGAAAGGTGGCAAAATCAGGAAATTCCTTCGTTGTTCGCCTACCGAAGAGACTGGTTGAAGCTCTTAATTTGACTGCTGGCGAAACAGTGACGATATCTGTTGAAAACCCAAGAACCGTGAAAATAGTATGTGGCTGAATCGGATACGGGGGTTTACATATGGAATGTAAGAAAGAATCCAATCTGAAGAACTGCAACTGCACCTATTCCTGCGGTAAGAAGGGTATGTGCTGCGAGTGCCTGCAATACCATCTGGCTATGAAGCAATTGCCCGCGTGCTGCTTCCCAGCCGAGGTAGAGAAATCTTATGACAGGAGCTTCAAGAAGTTCGCTGATGCCTGGAACCTTTAATGAATGTGTTGAATGCAAATCTCAGCTTGAATACTGCCCACACGTGCCTCGTTTCCGAATGCCCTCTGGCTTCGGATGCAGAATAAAATACCCTCAGGTTTTGGATGCCGATTAAATTTGGATGCCGAATAAAATTAGCGGCTAATCCTCTTCACAGCAATATCAGCCGCCCTCGACAACAGGTCGAAGACGTCGCTTACCGGCGGGCAGTACGCGAACTCCGTGTCCTGAAGGTCAAAGATGGTCATCCCTTTGGAGGCCATGATCCCTATGACGTTTATTCTCCAGGCGGCCCCCTCCTTTCCTATAGCCTGGCCTCCGAGGATTTTGCCTGTGTCGCCATCGACGACCAGCCTGAGCGACAGTTCCGAATTATTGGCTATGTAATGCGGCCTTATCGCGCCTTTTACTGAAATTGCTTTCACGTTTCCATGACCGGCCTTCTGCGCGGCCTCCATGTTCAGCCCGGTAGCGGCCATTTCCATGTCACCCACAAAGGATACGAAGGTGTTGTAGAAGCCCTTGTACTTCGCGTCCCCGCCAGTGGCATTTATGCCTGCGATCGCACCCTGTCTGTAAGCCGTCGTGGCAAGGAGGGCGGGTCCTTTCGTGCCATCAAGCCTTGAGAACGATTCTGCGCAATCCCCAACCGCGAAAACGCCCGGGACGTTCGTTTCCATGCGCTCGTTAGTGACGAATCCGTTCTTGTTTGCGATTATGTCGTTGCCTTCTGCCAAATATATCCTTGCTCTCATCCCGACCGCCATCACGACCATGTCGCAGGGAATTACCTGGCCAGCTATCGTCACGGACTCGACGCAGTCTGTTCCGTTCACGCTTTCTATGCCTTTTCCGAAGTACTGGTGTATCCCGAGTTCAGCAAGCTTGTTGATGACCAAAGCTCCCATCTCAGGGTCGAAAAGGTCCGCCATGACGGGCGGGGTCCTCTTTGTGATATGTACATCCAGCCCCAGCACTTTCAAGGCTGCCGCGACCTCCAGTCCTGTCGCACCGCCTCCGACGACGCAAACTGCTTTATTCTTTGATTTCAGCGCTGCATCCCTCAGCGCCATGGCGTTCGATGGGTTCGTGCAGAAATGCACCCCTTTGCCGATGAATTCCTCGGCCCCAGGTATTGGAAGGTTGGTGGGGTCCGCGCCCGTTGCGAGCACCAGGGTGTCCCAAGTGAGTTCGATAATTTCTCCGGTTTTAAGGTTCTTCGCTTTGAGCTTCTTCCCGGTGACGTCCACTGACTGGACTTCGTGTGAGAGCAACTTCTTGAGCCTCCCTGTCTCCGGTATGCTATACTGTAGGTCTGCGAAGTCCTTGACCACTCCCTCTATGGCGTAAGGTAGGCCACATGGGCTGAACTGGTCGAAGTCGCGTTTCTCGATAATCGTTACGTTCGCCTTGCGATTCGCCCCCGAAGCATACTTGGAGGCGTAGAGTCCCCCGACGCCCAAGCCGATTATCGCTACGTTCATCTCCCTGTCGATTGACTGCATCTTTCACTTCCTGCGCTGCCATCCGACAAAGCGCGGTCTGGATATTACCTTTTCGATGGGCAAAACTGTGCAATCAGGAAACCTAGTGAATACTAAACATGTTATCGCCGAATTCGCTTCGCGGATGTTATAGCGATTGACTGAAAATCTGCTTGATCCTCGCCTACTCTCGCCACCTAAGTCTCTCCAAGGGGTAATAAGGTGAAAAAGTACAAAAAACCTTTCCCGAGCTCACAACGTTAGATAATAAAAATCAACAGAAGAAGTGATACGAATATCTGCGCCCCAATCCAGCAGCCGGCAAATAAGTTTCCGAGGGTACCCAGGCTTGTCTTCCCACGTTGGATTTTGTCCAATTGAAGGGATTTGAGTTCAATGTATATCGACAGGGCAATCAAGATAATGCCGAGTACCGGAATGGCAATTGTAACGAGCACTGCCAGCATGAAAAGCAACACACCTCCGAAGAACATTGCATCGTACTTGTTCGGAATTAAAGCATTCAGTTCCGCATCATATAACCAGGCTGGATGAATGTAGATACTTGCAGGTTGCCAATCTTTCCACGATTCCTCTTTAATGGTTGCTTTGTTGGATAGTTCCTTTTGACTTGCTTTCTGCACCAACTGGTCCCAGGTATATGGGCCGGATACCTTCCCTCTATCTGATATTTTCCAGCTATTATTGTTTCCAAGCGTCAATATTATATCTCCTCGATATTTGATTTAATATGAATCCAGTCAGTAAAATTCAGCTCCATTCGATAGTATAGGTGAAAGAGTCATTGCCGAATTCGCGCGTCAGTTTGACCGTGCCCTTGCGCCCCATTAATTCGAGAATGCCCACCAGCCTGCCTCTGTAGAACTCTGACCAAACATCCTGGTGAGATCGGTTGTCTGTCCACATGGCCATCTGTATAACTACATGACCTTTGGCAATATCCAGCGCTTCATAGTCCGCAACCTGTTGCCTACCTTCCTGGCGTTGGGTTGATGAGAAAACATTTGCCGGATCCATGCGCCTGAACATTGCTTTCCAGGATGCTTCCTTTGTCATGCAATCCCTGGCGATTTTGGCGATATAATCATCCTTGCCATACGCGATAAGTTTTATCTTCTCTAAGAGGTCGGCAAAATCCTCGAAGGGATATTTTTCCTCGGGCGTGTAATTTTCCTCTTTTTTTCCGAGCAACTCGTAACTTGTCCTGCCTAGGTCTGATTTGACATACTCGAGAACCTGGGTGAAGAAAATCCCGCGGACCCACATCTCTCTCATGAGCGGGGGTATGGAATCATGGAATATAATTTGTTGCGTTGAAGGATGAAGAATCGGGTCTACTGGATAGTATAGACCAAGCAGCCTGCAATATTTTATATAATCTCATCCAATCCGATGCTGCTAACAAGGGTCCGTGGGAACGAACTGTGCTTGCTGGTTGTTGAAAATATCATTTGTTTTTATCGAACTCCAGTTCGTCGGAGTTTCGTT
>JAUSPR010000089.1 GCA_030655715.1 Thermoplasmata archaeon | reverse complement strand
TCTTTGCTTTATCATTGCAAGACACCACTAAAGACCTTTAGGGGTTCTTTGCTTTATCATTGCAAGACACCACTAAAGACCTTTAGGGGCTGGTAGTTTACAATACACTGCAAGAATAACATTCAATAATTGTCTTCCATCAGAATTCCCTGTTCAACATATCATTTAGCATTTTTAACATAAAATATAGGTATTAATATAAATTATTGGCTGTTTCAAGTTATAAATTTAAAATAAATGAATGAAAATCATGATAAGAAACACACACAATATCATACACATTTTTAAATGGCCAGTGATATAAGTGGTACTACTTCACACAGTAAAATGGCATATTCATCATTTATTGTTGATAATTGTGTAATTCCATTCTAAATAGAAAAATCACCTATACTGTTCATGAAAAAGAAATAAGATCGAAGATAGTGAAAGTACACGATAAAATAGAATGGAGGTAGAAAAATGGAAAGCATACCAGGAAAAATAGCACGTGAAGAAAGAACGCATGATTTAGATGGAATAGAAGAGCTTATAAAATCTTGTGGAGAAGGAAATGGCCTTGCACAACAGGAGGCGCGCATCGCTCTCGAAAATATCGGAGAGGCGGCAGTAGAACCCATCATTCAAGCACTTCTAAATTCTAAAAACTCTATAATCCGGTGGAGGGCCGCAGAGGCTCTTGGGCATATAGGTGATGCTAGAGCAATCGAGCCATTGATACAGGCATTAGCGGATAAGGAGACTTCCGTCCAATGGAGAGCCATAGAGGCCCTTGCAGATATTGGGGAGCCAGCAATTGATTCCTTATATTTTGCTGTGGAAAATGAAAACGTGGAAATCCGATGGGGTGCCACGAGGGCTGTCAAGGACATCAAAGCGAAAATATGCATTGAAAAACACGAATGTCTCAGTGCAAAGATGAAAGACATTTGCACAGTGAGCGTTGAGATGTGTTCAGCTTGTAAGAAATATCCCGTTGTGAACTTCGGTTACTGCATTGAATGTTCAGGAAGAAGAGGAATATAAACAAAAGGAAGATTGCCATGCTGTGTGCATGACCCCCCATGCACCGTGCAGATATTTCCACATGAAATCAAAGCTAAATGGCTTTGATAATTCAGGTGCATGGCCTATTCATGTAAACTTCCAGCCCTAGCAACAAACATCAGTCACTTTAGGGGCTGGAAGCTTACATGATTTTTTAATTTTTGAATATGCGCATTAATTTTTTTCATCGATTGTGCAATGCCTATTAAGCAATGTATTTTTATACGATATAGCATTTACTGACCTCTATATTAATCTAATATTGTCAAGGAGGAGGAAATAAAATGAAAATATTGTCAAAAGATAATTTCCACGCCTTTGTGGACACCCTGATTCAAGAGGGGTCAATGAACATTGAAGGCGTGAAGGCAAAGGGAGAAAAATTTGTATTTGGACCACTGGATTCGGCAAAGGAACTGCGACTGGACTACGACGTGACCATACTTTCACCGAAGAAGTATTTCTTGCCGCAATTTGAAACAATGATGGCTTTCGACTCAACGGGTGTAAAGAAACCAGCACCTGCCAAGAAGAAGGTGATTATAGGCGTTCATCCGTACGACATAATGGCAATAATGCAGATGGACAAGTATTTCTTTGACACCAATGTGGACGATGCTTACCTGGAAAAGAGAAAGAACGCGACAATTATCGGTCTGATTCCGAAAAACGTTTCTGAGAAAGCCTTTTTTGGAAACATGTCTCAGCTATTCGATTCACAGCCAGAATTGGCTTATGACTTGATGCTGGCTGATCTCGGTGATAAATTTGCAGTTATGGTTGGGAGCGAGAGGGGCAAAGCACTTTTAGAGAAAGCTCAAAATGTTGCTGAGGCAACTCCTGAGGAAGCTCAGAAGGTCCAGCAATTGCAGAAGGATGTTCAACAGAAGGCAACTAGGAACCTTAAGGCAAGCCCAAGGGGCTGGCATGATTTACTGGCAGCCAATTACTCTTCACCCGTGTGGAAAGAACAAGGCGATAAGTGTCTTGGGTGCGGAACCTGTACACTGGTCTGTCCTACCTGTTTCTGTTACGATGTTAAAGATGAAGTTAACCTCGACCTTACATCTGGCGCAAGAATCAGAACATGGGATGGCTGTCTGCTCCGCGACTTCACGAAGGTCGCGCCCGGCGAAATATTCCGTGAGAAGATCGAGGATAGATACAGGCACAGATTCAATAGGAAAGGCCAATATCTTCCAGAGATGCTGGGATTTGTGGCCTGCGTCGGCTGTGGCCGTTGCTCCAGCCAGTGCATTCCTGACATTGCAGACCCGGTTGAGCTATTCAATAAGCTGGCTGAGGGTGGAATGGTTCCTGAAGGACCAGCATTCGAACTTCCAATCAAGGCAGATCTTGCAGCAATACCTGACACAACCAATCTCTACATCCCGCGTTCTGCTACATTGAAGCGCGTTGAAAAGGTAACGAAAACCGAGACCTTCTTTGAAATACAATTGGACGACGGCCAGCCACTGGGACACCAGCCAGGCCAATTCGTCGAGGTCTCAATAATGGGCATAGGCGAGGCTCCGATATCAGTAAGTTCAGCACCGGGCGGCAACACATTCGAGATGGTCGTCAGGAACGTGGGGGATGTCACATCCAAGTTGCATGGCCTGAAAGCCGGCGACAAAATTGGAATTCGCGGTCCTTTCGGAACCGGATTCGATTTCGAAGCCCTCAAGGGCAAGAACCTTCTATTCGTTGCTGGCGGTCTGGGCATCGTACCAATGAGGTCGCTAATCAACCAAGTACTGAACAATCGCGCGGATTACGGCAAGGTTCAGATTTTGTATGGCTGCAAGGAACCATGTGAGCTGCTTTTCGCTGACGAAATCAAGAGCTGGCCCGACAAGGGTGCGGAGCATCTTCTGACAGTTGACAAATGTCCAGAGGGCGAATGCTGGGAAGGCAATATCGGAGTCGTTGGCACATTAGTCCCCAAGGTTCAATTCGTTCCACAGGATACGATGGCAATCGTTGTTGGACCTCCAATATTCTACAGATTCGTCATAGCTGACCTGAAGAAGATTGGTGTCCCAGAAGAAAACATCATTGTCTCGCTGGAAAGGCGTATGAAATGCGGTGTTGGTAAATGTGGCCATTGCCAGATGAACGGAATTTATGTGTGCAAGGAGGGACCCGTTTTCAACCTTGCAGACCTCAAAGACATACCGGAGGCGTTCTAATGACAAAACCAAGAGTAGCATTCTTTGATTTTTCCAGCTGCGAGGGTTGCCAGCTTCAGGTCGTCAACCTGGAAGAAGCACTCCTTGATGTACTGGCTCTAGTCGACATCGTCGAGTTCAGGGAAGCCATGAAAGAATCCTCGACTGAATACGATATCGCAATAATCGAAGGTTCAATCACCAGGCCTATCGATGTCGAGCGAATCAAGAAAATAAGGGAAAGAGCTAGCATCCTCATCGCTATGGGTGCCTGCGCTCATCTCGGTGGTGTCCAGCGCATGAGCAATCAATGGACCGGGGAGGAGAACAAGGCCGAAGTTTACAAGAGGCATCCTGGTTCCGAAACCACAAAAGGCGATTCCAACCCATACTTCGCACAACCGAGGCACAGGGCTGTCGATGAAATCGTGAAAGTCGACGCAACCATACCTGGCTGTCCAATCGACACTGCTGAATTTGGCCGTGTTCTTGTAGCACTTTTGCAGGGCAAGAAATTGCCAATACCGGACTACCCAGTGTGCGTTGAGTGCAAGAAAAATGAAAACATTTGTGTGTTTGAAACCGGTGGATTCTGCATGGGTCCAATCGCAAGAGCCGGTTGCGGAGCGCCCTGCCCAACCCATGGCGGTGAGTGCGAGGCATGCCGCGGATATGTGGATCACCCGCATACCCAGGCACATAATGAAGTACTCAAGAAATACGGGCTTACCCCGGAACAGATAATGAACCGCAAAACAATGTACACATATCGGTATGTTGAAGAAGCCAAAGGAGGTGAATAAAATGGGATTATTCGGTAAGAAAGAAAAAGCACCTGCAAAACAGCCAGCTCCAGTCGCCGCCCCAGGCGGACGGACCGTTAACATCAATGTCGAACACTTGACAAGGGTCGAGGGTCACGGTAACATCGTTCTGAATGCCAAGGACGGAAAAATCGAGAAGGTCCAGTGGCAGGTCTCGGAGGCTCCGAGATTCTTCGAGAGCTTTGTAAGAGGCCGACCGTACAACGAGCTGAGCCATATCACCTCAAGGATTTGCGGTATTTGTTCGATAGGACACTCGCTGGCATCGTTGAAAGCGACGGAAGCCGCAATGGGCATCCAGACAACCGAGCAGACCGAGATACTTCGTCGGTTAGCCATCCACGCAGAGAACCTGCAGAGCCATGTTCTGCATGTCGGATACCTGGTCGCACCCGACCTTCTTGGCGCGCCGAGTGTAGTACCGCTGGCAAGTTCCCACACGGGTGCTGTCCTCAAAATTGTCGGATTACACAGGCTGGCCAATGAATTCTCCAACCTGACATGCGGCAGGACCGTTCATCCTGTCAGCCTGATACCTGGTGGTTTTAGTCATATACCGTCCGAGAAGCAACTGAAGGCAATGAAGCAGAAATGGGTTGACGCGATTCCGGATGTTGTCGCAGTTGCGGAGATAGTCCTGGCCAATGCTCACAAGCTTCCGAATTTCACAAGAGAGACTGAGTTCATCGCATTAACAGCAGATGATGAATACGCTATTTACGATGGCGACATCGGCTCGACAGATGGCGGACGCTGGCCGGTTGCTGAATATGAAGGAATCACTAATGAATTCGTAGTTCCACATTCAACTGCCAAGTACACCAAGCACAAACGCGACTCCTACATGGTCGGTGCACTGGCAAGGTTCAACCTGAACTATGATAAACTCGGGCCGCTGTCCAAGGAATGGGCAGGTAAGTTCGGACTCAAGCCAGTAAACCACAACCCGTTCATGAACAATGTTGCCCAACTTGTTGAAATTGTGCACAGCATCGAGGATACTATCACCCAAATAGACAAGCTCCTGGAAAAAGGTGTGAATGTCAATGAGAGGCCTAAGTTCGAGGTAAAAGCTGGTCGAGGTGTCGGAGCAGTGGATGTGCCAAGAGGAATATTATTCCATGATTACACGTACAACGACAAGGGAGTAATTACCAAGGCCAACTGCATCATCCCGACCAACCAGAACCATAACAATATCAACCTGGACTTCCAGGCTTTCGCGCCAACAATCATTGACAAGCCAGAGAAGGAAATAGAGCTTCTCCTGGAAATGCTGGTCCGCGCTTACGACCCATGCATTTCCTGCTCTACGCATTACCTGGACATCAAGTGGAAGCGGTAGAAGAAACAGAATGGAAGGGGTAAAATACCTCTTCCCCTTTTCATATTTTCATGACATCCAGAGTAGCGGTTATCGGCATTGGCAATATTCTCATGTCAGACGATGGAGCCGGTGTACGCGTTCTGGACTTGCTCCAATCCCTACCACCTGGCGTGTCAATCATCGAACTGGCCACCGGAGGCATGACTCTATTGCACCAGTTTGACGGTCTGGACATGGTCATCATTGTCGATGCTGTTGATTTCGATGGCAAGCCCGGCGAGGTACGTGTTTTCAAACCAGAGGATGTCACCAGCATCAAGACGGTCGGTTATTCTCTCCATGACCTGGACATTCTGAAGGTCCTGGAACTGGCCGAAAAATTGGGTACACTGCCCAAGGAAGTCTTCATTGCCGCGATTCAGCCTGCCAGCCTGGAGATGTCTGAGTTTCTCAGCC
>JAUSPR010000179.1 GCA_030655715.1 Thermoplasmata archaeon | reverse complement strand
AATTATTCCTTCAATAATAAAAGCGCCATCTTTTATCTTTGATGAAACAGGTTTTTATTCTAACGACAAAACGACAATTATTGGTTCAGATGATCGTTTTTTACTGGGTGTATTAAACTCAAAAATCTGCGGCTTTTTTGTAAGTCATATATCGTCTACTAAACAAGGCGGCTATTTCGAATATAAACCAATGTATCTTGTTCAAATCCCGATTGCCGAAGCCAAATCCCAGGCAACAAGCATCGCTTCTTCGGTTGAACAGATGCTCGACCTGCACAAACGGCAAGCGGCGGTGAAGACGGATCACGAGCGGACACTTTTGGAGCGCCAGATTTCCGCCACCGACCGCGAAATTGACCGGCTGGTTTATGAACTTTACGGGCTGACGGAGGAGGAGATCAAGATTGTGGATGGCACAAGTCAGTAAAAAAAGCTTGTTATTAGCGATGTAAGCGCGTCAACAAAAGCAGCGCTGTGAACATAAGACTGCATGCCACTAACGTTCCGGCCTTGGAGCCTTGTAAGAGGGGGACACACTTTGAACTGTTGTTTTTTCTGCAACCTTCATTTTTCTCTGTCCAACGTCAGTGTTGAGGCTGAGGCGTGCCTTGCGCACCGATAGCCTCCGACGCTTGGTTGGATGCCAATTGTTTCATTCCGTCCGCAAGGTTTCGAACAAAAACACGGCGATCGTCGCTACGTTGCTCTGGCACCTCGAATTCAAGACGCGTTGAATCATTGAGGACAAATATCACTTTGCCTCCGGTGACAAGACTGTTTGTGGGCATCTTCATGAACTCCAATTGAACGTAGCTGGCCTGACGCAGAAAGTCTATGGGTTTCCCGACGGCAGGTGAGTCTGCAGGCATTGTAAAGACACCCCGATATTGAACGTTACTATTACCTAATTGGTTGCCCCATGACTCGTGCGACGATGCCTGCAAAAGTGTTGTCCCACCTTGAGCGATGGCGGCATATCCACCTCTGTCCATAAAATGTGAACTGATGTTGGCATCAGACTGTATCCTCAAAATAACTGTTGCGGTTGCACTTGCGATCGGTTGGCGTAAAGGATTCTGTTGCTCAAGGCGATCTACAATCTTTTTGAGTGAAATATTAATCTCTTCCCCGGGGAATTCTTTTGCAGCGCGCGCTATGAGAGGAGCAACTGTCTCGCTGAGGCTTTTGTTCTCTGATTCGCTTTGTCGAAGGTCTCTTTTGATTTCTCGGTTGTCTACTTTGAGTGTTTCGATCTGGGTTCCACGTTTGAACCATCCGACCATGGACACAATACAGAAGCCTATAACTATCAAAAGAAAAATGATTGCCAGCCATCGACGATTCTTCCAAAGGTTACAAAATGCATCGACTTCGGCACTTAGACGATCCGCCCACGGGATATGTTCTGCCATTTTGTTTCCTTTCTGTGCATCCAACGGCGTGAATGACAGTTTTTTCAAAGCAAGCGAAGCGCAGCTTTGAAAAATACTTGTCCATTCATTTGTTCGGAGTTTCATTTGCAGTGATTCTTAGAATAGTCCTCTTACCTTGAAGCGCTTCAAGATCCAGCTCTGCACGAAGGTCTCTCCTGAGTTCGTTGAGCAAATCGGTATTATCCATCTTCCCGGTGGAAGCGAATTTATCGGCAGATGACTGAGCAAATTCAGCTTGTTTTTGTGATCCAAACAGTTGAATATCGCTGACCGCAGATTCGAGGTTGTGTGCATGTTCTGAGTCGTAAGAAATGTTGCGACCTGCTGCGCATTCTATTTTGCGGTAGGCATCAATTAGGAACTGCAAGCGAATCTCACGTTTCTTGTTCTCCCTATCTTGTTTCCTCAGATCACGTGACGATAAGTACCACACTATGATTGTGACTATGGCGCCGACGACTGCTACGATGATTTGTATCATGTCTCGTACTCCGAACAGTCGTTATTGAGCCTACTTCGCGCAGGGGACATTCCCCTGTGCGACGAAGATATGGTATGGGTACGCGCGTCAACCGCCAAGGGTCTCTTTGCCTCGACGCATCCCATTGGCCTGAAGTTCTGGCGGCACGCGCAACGCATACGCCCGGACAACCAAGCAACATTTGATCATATGCTTTAAAGGATGTAGTCGAGTAACCCGTCAGTTGTTTTTTTTGGGGGGGGGCGATTGCAGGCTTCAATGCTGTCATTCCCGCGAAAGCGGGACCCCAGTATCAGTATTGAATATTTCTGGATTCCCGATCGGGTCGGGAATGACAGAAAATATTCAGCCCCCCAATAACTGACCCATTACTTTACGTAGTCGAAACTGTTTGTCTTATTGAATCAGCGATTATAGGATACTCCTGATGACTATGACATTAACAGGAATCCGGCCGCCGACCGGCACCCAGGAATGGGCGGCGAGCAACGTCAACATCCAGGACGGATGCGAGCACGACTGCCGTTATTGCTACGCCAAAACAATGGCGATCCGCTTCAAACGGGCGACCCCGGCCTCATGGAAGCGCCCAAAAATCCGCCAGCACGAC
>JAUSPR010000173.1 GCA_030655715.1 Thermoplasmata archaeon | reverse complement strand
AGTCGTCGATCCACCGTTGCATACCGTGAATATTTGAGCATAGATAATCGAAGCCCATGTGCTTCGATAAATCAGGTATGCAACTGCCATATGTTTAACTTCCAGCCCAGATAACAAACGCCAGCACCTTGATGGGCTGGTAGTTAATGGAAACCCCAATGCTTTAGCTTTGGGGAGCACTCATTTCATGTGCCATATCATGCACGGTGCATGGCGGTCTATCACGTTTTTACTGTTCATGCCGATTCATCTCAGTCCCGCAGGGCTGAGCATTCTCGGCTTATGTGCAGTAAAATATAAGTCGGTCGGCGGATTGACCCCGACATGGACGCCATTACGGAGGAAATCCTGAAGCACGCCAAGAACCGCGAAATCAACTGCCAGCAGGCCCTGGGCATTGCGAAGAAGCTGAGTATCCACCCCAAGGAAGTTGGCGCAAAGCTTGACGAGATGGGCATCAAAATTCACAACTGCCAGCTTGGGTGTTTCGTATGATTATTGTTTCATTGATTGGTTTGAAAAAATCCGGAAAAACCACCTGCGTGGAAGCCCTGGTGAGGGAGTTCAAGGCCAGAGGGAAAAAGGTTGGCACCGTCAAATCCATGGTGAGCTCGAAGTTCACAATCGACACCGAGGGAAAGGACACCTGGCGGCATCAGGAGGCAGGCGCGGATTTTGTTATTTCCCTGTCAAAGGATGAAATTGCGTACATCGAGAAACGGCCCGGTCGAAGTCTGCTGGACGAGTTCCTCAGATTCATTCCCGAAGATACCGAAATACTGATATGCGAGGGCCTGGAGGACACTGACCAGCGCATCATTCGGATACTTGTGGCCAAGTCCACGAATTTTCTCGCTGAGACATTCGACGTGCGAGGCGCCCAGGAGAATGTGGTCGCCCTGACTGGCATTATCGCCAATGAGACGAAAAAACATGATAAATATCCGATATTCGATTGCACCCAACTAGATGATGCCCGCGCTTTGGCGGATTTGATATTGGAGAATAGCGTCTAGAGCTTTTTCTCGACCTTCTTCATGACCTTGGCCAGGAGGGCATCACCGTCTTTAGCCAGCTTGGAACATTCCTTCAGCATTTTCTCGTTGTACTTCTTGTCGGTGATGCTGGGCAGGTTGATTCTCACATTCAGAATTGCACCGTGCATGCCTGCATGGGCCATGAGAGCGCCCACGCCGACGTCGGAAATGGATGCGGAAAGGCCTTTGTCTGCAATGATATCAGCCAGTTTCAGGACTTCGAAGCATTTATTTGCAGTGTCGAGCGGCATGTTGATTGCCTCCTTGTAGGCGTTCTGGATTGCGCTGTCACGAATCTTGGCCTCATCCTTGGTCCCCTTGGGGAGTTTGTTGGCCGCCATGACGCCGTTGAATGCTTGGGTGTCCGCGTCCACATTGTAGATTAATGCGGCCTTCAGGGCCTCAGCATCAAGTCCCAGTTTGCAGATTTCATTGTAGATTTTTATGAAATCCTTGCCAGTGCTCAGGTTGGATACCATTGCGACGAGACCGCCGCCCAGGGCACCGCCCAGGGCCGCGACGCTGCCGCCGCCAGGTGCGACAGAATCAGTCTGAACTTCGTCCGTGAAATTGGAGACAGTCATGTCAACCAGCCTGCACTTGTCCTTGAGCACGTACTCGACTATTTTCTCGTCCAGGCAGAACTTGCTCAGGTCCCTGAGGCCCATGGACTGTACTGCCAATTCGATGATTTCCCTTTCAGGGTATCCAGTCGGTTTCTTCTGCTTTTTCAGGTAATGGATGCCTGCCTCCATCATGGCCTTCTTGGGTACCAGGCCGACAATCTCGGAGCCGGTGACGCGCAAACCTCTTTGCTGCGCCAGCTTGCACACTTCGTCGAAAACAGCATGGACCGAAGTGACATTGTAATTTGTCAGGTTGATGGAAATCTGTGCTTGTCCGTACTCATCTATGAACCAGCCAATGGCGCGGCAATTCTTGAACTTGCCAGGTATTTCGACTTTCTTGCCGTTCTTGTCGAAAACTATTTCTCCGTCCCGATAAAAACCAGTCAGACTCTTGGTGCGCTTAACGCGACCCTTCTCGCGTATCTCCAGGGCGATGTCAGATGCGTACTTCTTGTCCTTGGTGTTCAAGTTCACGTTATACGCAATGAGGAATTCCCTGGCTCCGGTTGCCATGGCCCCGAATTTCGGGATGAACTTTGCCGGGCCAAAATCAGGCTTTAGTTTACTTTCCTTGAAACGCGATTTCAGGCCTTCATACTCGCCGGTCCTGATGAATGCAAGGCTTTGCCTTTCCTTGCTGGAAGCAGATTCTTCATAAAGATAAAGTGGAATATCAAGTTCTTTACCGATGCGGGCCCCGACCTTCTTTGAAATGTCGACGCAATCTTTCATAGTAACACCGGAAACAGGAATGAATGGACACACGTCCGTAGCGCCGAATCTCGGGTGCGCACCCTTGTGACCGGCCATGTCAATGAGTTCGGTGGACTTTTTCACTGCCAGGAAAGCGGATTCCGCCACGCTGTCAGGTGTTCCGAAAAACGTGACCACTGTGCGGTTCGTGTCCGCGCCCATGTCTACGTCAACCACTTTGGAGCCTTCCACACTCTCGATCTCGGCAACAATCTGGTCAATGATGTTCTTGTCTCTACCTTCGCTGAAATTCGGCACGCATTCCACTATTTTCTTCATTGATTCACTTCCTTATATGAGGTAGATGAAAGGCTTCGATAAAACGTTTGCGCTCAAACTACCAGCCCCATGAGCGGCTAACGTTAATTGACGGGGCTGGAAGTTTGTGTGTGTAGGCCATGCACCTGATTTATCAAAGCAGAAAAGCTTTGATTTCATGAGAATTTATCTGCACGGTGCATGGCGGTCTCCAACGATTATCCATCTGAAGCTTTTATACTTCTATATATACCACAATCTCTATATCTGAATAAAATGATATAGATTGGATAGCGTCGAGGGATTTGATGGGACACACTGTGCTGAAGGTACCGACCGGAGTTGCAGATTTTGATTCGATAATAAACGGAGGTCTGCCAGAAGGTTCAGTGGTCATGCTCATAGGAGATGTGGGCGCGGGCCAGCAGGAGTTCGTTTATACCTCGGCATTCAAGCTATCCACGGTCAAGGAACATCCCTACCTAGGGGAAAGCATGCTTGGTTCATTCTGTAATTTTGAGGGGTTGCCGGAACATATCTGTTATGTGACATTCTCCAGATCCAAGATGGACATTCTCAGAGAGATCTCAGAGGGCTTTGACAGCTCGTTTTACAATATGCTCTCCAGGAAACTGAAGTTCAAGGATTTGAGTGCGCATTATTACAAGAAAAGCCTTGTTCCGCCGTCCTGGACCGGCGAGGGAAACGGCGGCGAGCTATTCGCCAGCACTCCGAAAGAGACGGTTCTTGAGGCATTGATACAGTACCTCGATGAAGCACCTGCCAATTCCATGATTATTGTTGACTCGCTCACTGACCTGGTGGTTTCAGAGAACATCAAGATTACCGATCTAGTGAACATTCTCAGGGGACTGCAGCGCGCCTCCAAGAACTGGGGCGGCGTGATTTATCTGATGCTGACGCAGGGAATACTGGACAAGAGGGACGAGCAAATGCTCATTGACAGCGTGGACGGCGTCCTGGTCTTCGAGTGGACCAAATACCTGAAGAGCCACAAGCGCCAGAGGTACATGTATGTCGAGAAGTTCATGAGCGTGCTTCCTCACCTGGACAAGGAAAGAATTGCGCGTTTCCCGACCATGGTCACGTCCCAGAGCGGTATGACGATAATTAACATGGAGACCATTAGCTGAGGTGGAAAGATGGCTGACGATAAAATTAACACAGGAATAGACGGACTGGACGAGATGCTGGGCTGTGGAATTCCAGCCAGCCAGATAATAGCCTTACTGGGTTCCTGCGGAACAGGAAAGACCACTATTTCCTTACAGTTCATCTGGACCGGTCTCCAGAAAGGCGAGAAAGGGATTTTCATCTCACTGGAGGAGGACGAATCAGACATCACGAAGAACGCCATGACATATGGCTGGGACCTTCGGCCGTTCCTGGATGACAAGACGCTAACACTGGTAAAGCTCGAACCATCGGATGCCAAGAGCACAATATCCAGAATACACAGCGAACTGCCAGCCTACATCAAGACAACCGGAGCAAAGCGGGTCGTGTTTGATTCGGTGTCGCTGCTCAGCATGCTGTTCGATAATGAGTCGGAAAGGCGTTCTGGATTATTCGACCTCTGCAAGCAGATAAAGAACTCCGGAGCAACCGCAATATTCACGGCCGAAGTAAGCTCGGATAACCCGAATATCTCCAGGGACGGACTGGTGGAGTATGTGGCTGACGGCGTTATACTTCTCAGATACAATGAAACGAGCGACGGTTCGGACATACAGCTTTCAGTGAGAATCGTCAAGATGAGACGGGCACATCATTCCAGGCGGATAAAGCCGTACAGTATTACGAATAGAGGCATTGAAGTTATGGCCAAGGCAGAGGTTTTTTAACTGTATTCGAACCCTTCAATTGCTAATGCCAGTAATTGGGATTCGAACGTTCATGGCTGGCATCCAAACCAGAAATTTTACGTTCTTGGGGCCGGGTTGGCTGGTGCCCGTGAAGAGTTGAAAACATAAGCAATGTTTTATTGCTGGCAAATGCTAAGGATGAAAGAGACGCTTCGGTGCCAGAGCTAACAAATACCTTTCACCTGGCTTGAACGGGCCAGGCGAGTACCTGACCTCCCCGCCATTTTGTTTGGAATTGCACGTAGCTCGTTTCCAAATGTCCTCAGACTTTGGATGCCGACTAAAACAGGCGGGGAACCCGAAACCGGCTTATAAAATGCTTTTTTGCTTGCAAGATGCTGTCACTCACTGGCACATCAATCAGAGTACCCCGCCCTCCAGCTAACAAATAATAACATTCAGGCGAGGCATGCTGCCAATAGTAGCTAATTAATCGCCGTTAGAGGTCATATCAATAACCTTGTCGAACTCCTTCTTCAAGGTGCCCAACTGGTCCGGCTCCAGGGAGCTGTTTCCGATTGGTACGATAAGGGTGGCATTGTTGACCGAAGAAAGATCATTAATCTTCTTGATGAATTTGAAGACTTTGTCGAAGCCGTTCTCCACGACCAGATACTCGAAGCCGTCGAGAATGATCGCTGACTTGGGGTTGTTCTTGACAAATGCCGCATACATACGCATCATCTCGAACTCAAGCCTGTGCGGGTTAATTGTCTTCTTGTCGGCAACGGAAGTATCCGTCAGCCATATCACCTCGGCCTTGCCCAGGTCATGCTCCTTTCTCAGCTTGTCAGGGAATGTTGTGGAAATCGACAGGCCGGTACAGCCATTCTTCAACAGGGACACGAACATCTTGAACGCAGTTGTGTGGTCATTGTCCACAATGAGGTAGTTGTAACCGTCATCCAGCGTTTCGAGGATAACGCCGCAGGAACCGCAATTGGCGAGAAGGAGATCAACGCCCTCTTCGACAGTGTTCGTCTTGCCACAGGTAGGGCACTTAATGTCTTTCATAGCCGGTCCTTCGGGAATGATTTCGACAAGTGCATTGCCGCATTTTGTGCAATGCTTGGCAACTTCAGCGCAACTCTCGTGGTAGAGCTGGCCGCATTTGCATTTCAATAGGTCCACATAGTCAGTAATCGATTTCTTGCAGACATTGCATGGCGGACCGGTCGGCTTCGCCTCGGTTGGTGGAGCAGGTGCTGGCTGCCGGGCTGACTGGCGAACTGGCTGCTGAGCCGGTTGTACTATTACGTTAACGCCGGCAGGCGTCCTGGTGACTGGGGTAGGCCTTTTGACTGGCGTTCTCTCGACAATTTCGAGCTGTTCCTTGGCAATTTCAGCAGTTTTCTTATCATAGAGAACTTTCGCAGCCACGCTGAAAATAATTGCAAACAGGATGGCTATTATCCAGATAAATAAACCGCTAAGGAAGATGTTCGGAGAAATAAACGCGAACATGTTCGGGAAGAAATAGAACAGTATCAGGAATATGACCATAATTTTGCTCATTAAATGCAGCCAGGTAATTTTCAGGGCCTTATGCCTGAACTTCCGGGGATAAGCGAATTTGTAAGTTGCATACATTTTTGTCGGCATGGTTACCATGAGGTAAGAGCAAATAAATACAATAGCGAACAGTAGTTGGGGGTTCTCCAGGACGTCGAAGGGCTGGAACGAGGCCCTATCCACTATCTGGTCACCAATGGGAAACGTGTTGTCCTGGAACGTGACCGAGTACATCGCAATCTCACCGGCAGGTGTCCGGATTATTTGGAATCCGCCCGTTTCCAGAACAAGTCGATGGAAGCTGCCCGCGCTGACCCTGTAATCGGTGTGCTTGTACTGGAATGTGTAAGAACTCGGGTCTATGCCAGTATAGTTCAGGCTCGGGTGATATAGGGCGTTGAAGAACACATCTGACATCAATAAAAAATCATAGGGAATATTGGAATTGCCCGCATTGAAGTATAGAAATATCCTGATTGGAGTGTAATTGTCATTGGCGATGTCAGAGACAGAGGTAAAGCCGGTTGCATCAACGCTGATATCTTCAAGTTTGTGTAACGGGGCAAAGGAAATAGTGTAACCTGCGAAAAATTCTAAGGAGATGGTTTCGAGATAAGTTTCCATCTCGCCGATGTAGCCTTCACTGGAGCTGAATCTCAGCTCCCTGGAGTCAATAAGGCCTGGAGTTGTCCCGGCAAACATACCATCATACGTAGCCAATACGGCTCTTCGGAGGTCGCCGGCTGCCTGGCCGTGAAGCTCGTAGGTGAGGTGGCCGCCTCCGTGAAGTTCGGTCACACCAAGCATCTGGTAATCTGTCTTGATAATAACCACGTTTTGGGAACTCTGACCTTCAGTGTTGAAGGGTATTAGTGGAATGCAGAACAGGGTTGCCAACAGAATAGCAACCAATACCGAAACTGAGCGCCTCATGGCCATCAATCTTGGATTGCACCATGGGATATATATGTTTGTGTAAACTACCAGCCCCTCAAGTGGCTGGCGTTTGTTGCCAGGGCTGGAAGTTTACATGCGTAGGCCATGCACCTCATTATCAAAGCCGTTTGGCTTTGATTTCGAATGCAATAATTTGAACGGTGCATGGCGGCATTTCCTTGATAATATCCGTGTCCTCGGTCAATTCATCTCAGGCCTAAACACCTGAGGGTTCTTGCCGCTTGACACTAAATGGCTGGCGTTTGTTGCCAGGGCTGGAAGTTTACATGTATAGGCCATGCACCTGAATTATCAAGGCCAGCTGGCTTTGATTTCATGTGAGACATGTTGCACGGTGCATGGCGGTCTCCCTCGTCTTTACTGCTCATGCCGATTCGTGCATGCGCCACGTGTGTGTTGTTACATGCATTATTTCTATAATTTATCAACAACAGCGCTCATCATGATTGGCAGGAGTATCGTCGCATCTCCCTCGACCGTGACGAAGCTTGCGTCCTTCCTTACCTTGCCCCAGGATACGGCCTCCTTTATTCTTGCCCCGGACAGGCTGCCGTCATGTTCCACCGCGGTTGTGAGGTAAACCGCGTAATCTAGTCCAGACCTGAACTGGTTCCACCATATCGTGTGATGCTTGGAGATTCCGCCGCCTATCATCAGAGCGCCGGTTTTCTTGGCTGGGA
>JAUSPR010000167.1 GCA_030655715.1 Thermoplasmata archaeon | reverse complement strand
ACTGGAAGAGAAACCAGATAAAGTTTGGGATTACGACTCATTGATTGACGAACTCAATTCCAGAGCCATGGACCAGGGCATTTTCACTGGCGGAGCATTCAAACGTGATGATAATAGAATTAAGGCAGCGTGGTTCATTGATGAGGAATTCGCCTCTACGCAACAAAGAAGGTCCAGTCTTGAAAACCTTGGCCTAGCTAAGATACACTACGAAGCCTTGGAAACTAAACAAAACGATGAATTCATCACAACCTGGGCAGGCGCTTTCCATCTCTCTCCACAGGAAATCATTAACATAATTCGAGTTTTATTAGATTATTACAGGAGAAGGGGGCTTATTAATGAGCCCTTACTCACAAAAGAATGGACCAGCAATGATAAAGAGGTATTCACTGGCTTAATTTCAGTAGCAGAGCATTACGCACCACGAGCTTTACTGGCGACTGGCATATCGGACCAGACCATCAGAAAATACAAGCTTACATGGCAATCAGAAAAAGGTCAGGCTGGCGCACAGCAGGTAGTAAATAAAATCATAACAAAAGGAAATGATGAGATAGACAATTTCCTGGAAAAACTGCTAGCTTGGCTTATCAAAAATAAATACCTGGTCAAATCCAATTTGACAAAGAAGGCTCATGGGAAAATTATTCAAATAAAATTACCGAGCGAGGCATATCAAATCAACCACAAGATGGTCGGTATCCAGGGAGCAAACGAGCGATATGTATGCACATCCTGTAGGCGTGCCCAATCCACGGCCTTACCGACTGGCAAATGCCCGGAATGGAGATGTATTGGGCAGACCGAAAGAAGGCCTTTGGACCCGGAAAACTATGATATTTACCAGTACACAAAACTGAATTTTGTCCCATTGAAGACATATGAACATTCAGCCCAGGTGCCAAAGGAGATGCGGGAGAAAGTTGAAAGAGAGTTCAAGAGAACCGATGGTGAGTTCAATTGCATCGTTTGCACTCCAACCCTGGAATTAGGTGTGGACATTGGTCAATTGGAAATGGCCATAATGAGAAATGTGCCACCCACGCCAGCGAACTATTCCCAGAGAGCTGGAAGGGCTGGAAGAAGGCACCGGATTGCCGTAATATTCACATATGCCAGGGGCACACAGCATGACAGATATTTTTTTAAAGACCCGCCAGCGATGATAACGGGTGACATCAGAGTTCCAGCATTCAGCATGAAGAATGCACCACTAATAACGAAGCACATTCACTCCGCTGCTCTTACAAAGTTACGTGAACTTGCCAGTCCAGAAGAAAAGGACATATTAGATGATGTTCTGCCCACATTCATTTCAGAATACTTAGGATTCTATCCAAAGGACGATTTTGAGAAAACCAGATTCAGACAATACAAGCAACCGAAAAATGTTGATGGTCTGAAAAAACTCATATCGAACCATAAAGAAAAAATCCTGGAAAGTTTAATTCTAACATTCCAAAACCAATGGCCAAAAATCGATTCAGAACATGTGTCAAAAGAGATACTTGATAACAATCTCAACGAAATGCCAGAGGCACTACAGTTCCACGTAAACCGATTGTATTTCCATTTCAGCACATATACTAGAAAGATCAAAGAATATGCTGAAATCGAACGCAGAAATGAAGCCTTGACGTCTGAAGAATCAAGGGAACGCATGAGATTCCAGAAGTCAAGGGAATGGTTCTTGGATAAGGAGAACAGGGACACTTACACGCTCACCTACCTATGCGACGACGGGTTCTTGCCCGGCTATGCTCTAGGAAGGGATTCCTGTTTGGCTCAGGCATTTGGAGACCCGTTTATTGAGATTTCAAGGCCACCATCAATCGCCCTGAGGGAATTCACACCCTCCAACTGGATTTATGCCAATAAGGATATTTTCCAAGTGCAGAGATTGAACTTCTACAAGTTCACCCAGGAATCCTCTAACAAGGATGAATTATCAATAGATGTGGGTCTGAACCTATCAAAGGGCAGGGTTTTCAGCCTAGAGGCAAATGAGATGGAGGGCGGGGAGGATACCCGGGAAACGCTCAAGAGTTACGAATTAACTGAACTGGAACTCAAGAAACTACAGAGTATCGACGACAAGAGCGAGGCCAGGCGTTACGTAGGCTTCGAAATCCAAGGAATGTTTCTCAGAATGCACAAGGGCGGTTTTGAAGGAAAGATTGCTGACAGGGAATTCCAGTACCTGAATTCAGAACATATTAGAATTTTCAACCTTGGTCCAAAGAGATTGGTGGCGAAAGGGAACTATGGATTCCCAATTTGTCCAGCCTGTGGGGAAACCAGGAATCCAGAGTCCAGCGAAGTTGAAATATCAAATTTTACAGACCACCATAAAAAATACTGTAAAATATCTGATATTTCAAAAGCATCCCTCCATGTAGAATCAATTTCTGATGTCATCATTCTGAAGCCATTCGAGGAACATAAAGAAGCAGTAAATGTCATGGAAGCAATTCGCATAGGTGCCAAGGAAGTCCTGGACATGACTAGTAGCGACATTGATGGGTTCATTACACAAGATGAAAACGACATCTACAATGCAGTGCTGTTTGACCCTATGCCTGGGGGTTCTGGATTCCTGCCGCAGATCCTTAATCTCTGGGAGCGGATTGTTGAAACCTCGATTAACATGCTCAAGAAGTGCGATTGTGATGTATCCTGTTACTCTTGTCTGCGTCATTTCCGAAACCAGCAACACCATGATGAACTTGATCGAAACCTCGCCATTCACTTGTTAAATGAAATGTCGGACCAAGTGAAAACCACAAACCAGATTCCCGAAAGAGTCATACCACAGAAAGTCGAGACCGGTATGGCAGACAGCCCACCGGAAATCGATTTCATCAAAATTCTGGAGAACCACAAGTTCCCTCTGCCTGAGAAGGACCACAAGTTCATTCCTCAAGAAGATGGATTGGACATGGAAGCAGATTATTATTACCCAGAACAAAGGGTGATTGTTGTAATTGATGGATTATCAATAGGAATTCACGGAAATTCGGAGAGACAACAGAAAGACCAGTTGCAGAGGGCGAAGGCGAGAATGAAAAGGTATCACGTTTTGGAATTGTCTGCAAAGGGATTGAAGGATGATACGTACATTAGGGGTAAGTTGGAGGAGCTGGCGAT
>JAUSPR010000164.1 GCA_030655715.1 Thermoplasmata archaeon | reverse complement strand
AATATACGAGGTTGAGATGACTTCAAAAGGTGAAAAAATATACCGCTGGACACACATGACAAAAAACATAGAAAAGCTCTTTAAACCGTATGGTATTACAGACCTTCAAACCTACATACTAAATTAGCCGATAGACAGGTTTAATTAAAGTGCTCCCCTCGATATACTGTCCTATCAGCTTATCGAATCAACCTGAATGAGTATCTGGCGATAAAGACTCACGAAATTCAGGATGAAAACAATCAAAGATACACCATGCTTTTCATAGGGGAGCACTCGCCTCAGTCCCACAGGGCTGGGCTTTCTCGGCATTTGAACAGTAAAAGGGTTTTTGTACTTTTTCACCTTACTACCCCTCGGAGAGAGTCGATTGGTTAGGGTCGGAAACGATGCTATTGCGGGTGCATTTGAGGAACTGCCCAGCTTGCTTGTTGTTCTGGTGGCGATTTCCCTGTTTTCAGTGAGCGTGGCTCATGCTTCGATTTCCTGGAATGAGAATTCAGATTATCTCGCCCTTCAGGAAGATTGTATTGTTTTTGCTGGCATGGTGAGAAACTCCAAAGTTCTCGGAATGGATGGCCAGCCTGGGACCTATGATTCAAAGGTTCTCCTGAACTTGTCTGAAGAGTCGTTTTTCGAGGAATTCAATTCCACATTATTGGGATTCGGTTACAGAGTGGTAATAAATTGTATTGATTCCGATGGTCAATCCAATTTAAATCTGACAATCCAGAGTTCGGAAATTGCCCAAGCTACGGATTTTGCAACTGCCCATACCTGCGTGAATGTGGACATGGGAGGAAAAATGGCTGCGGCAAGAGTCGCCGTGACCATCTGGAGGCTGGATTCATGAAGCGTTTATCTCGAAATCGAGATGGTCAAATTGCAGTCGTGGATGTCATTCTTTTCATGACCATCATGCTGATTGCCAGCGCGGTTGTGATAGGTTCGAACGGGTCCGTGGGTTTGGAGGAATTGGAATTTCGGGGTCTTCAACAGTATACCAGTGATTATGCAAGCACGGTTTTGGCGATGGAACTCGGAGGCATGGAATATCTTGATTCGAGCGGGTCTGCTGTATTGTTAGGGGAGTCAGGAAAAAGCATCAGCCAGCTATTGTGCGATGAGGAAATAATTCTTCGCGCGGATGCATCATGCGATTTTTCTACATATAATCAAAGAATTTTGGATGTCGCTAGAGCCTTGCTCCGATCGGGGCTGGATTGTGCCATTTCTTGCGATGATATCCTGATAACGAGCAACGAGCTGCCAATCGAACATTGTGCCAGCCAGGTCTCGATATTTCCAGGTGAAACTGGTGAAAACGTCACAATCACAGTTTATGTGTGGGTGGTCTGATGGCCAGGCGAAGAATAACCTCGGATGAGAGCGCCAGAGTACCGTTCGCCATGGTTGCGGTTCTTATACTCATGCTATCCATTTTCAGCATGGCTTATCTTGGCGGAATCCAGCGGCAGGAAGCCGGGTTGAGGCTGGTGGGTGCCGAGGTAACCAGGCAAGAGACTATACTGAATCAGATAGAGGAGAAAATGGCTCTGGAGGGGTTCTACATTGCCTCGAAAGCAGTTGCGGCATCCACCCAGTTCCTGTGCAATCAATCCATGTTGGATATTTGTTTTCAGGAGAATTATACTGAATATCTGAACCAAGTTTTTCCTTTGTTTATCGACCCCTATCTGGTGGAAGTCAGAAATTTCAACTCTTCAATTTTCCTGGAGGAGAGAAATTTACATGACCTGGTGCCATCGAACAAGACTGTGGAAACCAACATCACCCTCAAGGATGGTTCCGGAACTAGCACCAATGCCACTGTCGAGGTGCTGGACACTGTCACCGGAGAAAAATGTGACGAGACTTCTGCGTTAGCCAGATATAATGTTGTGGGATTTGGAAATTGCACGGTCAGGAACACACGTTCCGGTACAGCCAGTGAGAGAGAGATATCATTTCAGAAGAGCGTGAATTCTCCGTTTCCCTTGTTGAACTCCAAGGCCATGGCCCTGGAGAGCGGAGCCGAGAACAATGCAATGGGACTTGCCAGGGCTGTGAAATACATGCTAACAACAATTGCCCAGTTCAGAGTTCTTGAAGGCTATGGCTCAGGGCTGGATGATGCGCCTGGCTTGACTTCAGATATTATCGGGATGGCGGATGTGAGGCTGGCTGTAAATCTTGCTGTGCTTCTGGAGACTGTCAGGTTGTTTCGTAGCTACGATGAAGCGGTAGTCCTTGAGTTGGACACGCTGGGACTCGGTTCCGGATCTCTGAAATCACTATTCGAGGAATATGTGAACTCGGGAACGCTGGACCCGGCAGATATTGTGGCCATATTCACTGGCTTGGGCGATCGGGAGATTCCCGCGGACATGATTCTGGCACAGGCATTCAATGCAATAGTGGACCAGTTCATTCTGAAGTATCTGGATTATTTCGGAATCATGGACCTGGCCAATGCGGTATACAAAAGCGTCCAGACGCTGGGGGGGATGATAGAGGATGTCGGAAAAACACTCAGCCAGCTCATCTGGGGAGATGATGGCGAAAACCGGAAGGAGGCCGAACAGGTCACAAAATGGCTGCTGACGAATACAGCGAGCTTGGAATGGCCCCCCGCAGAAATTGTGATGCCCGGCGTTGTGGTTGGGGTCGGCCCATTCGCGCCCACTGACCTTGCGGTGCTGGATGTGCTCCAACCTATCAATGCGGTTTTCCATTATTCAGGAAATTGCACCCAGCTGGTCAGCGAGTATTCCGAGCCAATATTTGATGCAGATAGCCAGCTTGTGGGAGAGCGGCACCATGCATCGCTTAATGTCCAGAATGTTACGGCTGACACTGTGAGCAGCATTGCCAGTTCCTTCCCGAGCGGATATCTGGCAGATTTTCAACCCGCCAGCATGATTCGGCAGACACCTGAAATGTTAGATCTGTGGAAAGACTTTTATGAACTGCATTATGCACCTGGTGAGGATGTGATTTATGATACAATCAGAGATGCGGTGAAGAATGTCACATACCAGCTTTCCAGCTTGATTACCTCTTTTATGGGAACGAAAAATTTAACTTTATCAGGATACGCTGACGGCCAATTTGCCATTGACCCGAAAGATCGAACGTCCACGCTCCAGGGCATGAGGGACATGATAGACCAGGTTATCACCGATACAGTGCAGCATCTCCAGGCCAATCCGGGAACTATAAATTCACTTCTGGCCGTGTTGACAAACAGCCAGTCGCAACTCACGCTTCGATTGATGGAGTTCGTTTCACAAAATTATGATGTAATCGTGGACAAGGATGCCTGTACGAACAGTGCGCTGTTTTCTCTGTCCATGTCCATGCTGCAAAATTCCACAAAAAATATAGTGGAAGCTGGCACATATTCAGAAGATTATTCAATATACAATGATCTGGGCCATGCAAGGGGCTTTGTGGACGAACCATACCCTTATGATTGCGCGGCGGAGCCGAATACGGCTGTCTATGCGAGAGTATTACTTGAACAAAACATGCCTGCCTTGACTGCGGATATCCTACCGTTCGCAGAAACCGCATATTCCAGATTGCGGGATGCCGAGGCTAAGTGGGTCGGCTTCGACAATCCGGAAAACGGCCTGTTCATGCAGGCACTGGAGGGCACTATCAGCAGTTTATCGAACAGCATCTTTTTGAAATTCATCAGTTCCGATGCATCATCGTTTGTCGGGTTGGCCAGGGACATGGTAATCAAGGTTCTGGATGGAATAATCTGGAGCGGCGAGGTTTCCAACACCCAGTATTCGCCTGAATTACTTTATTCGGATGATTCTGGAATCATCGGATTCGATATGTATGAAGGCGAGTATGAGACAGCCAGGAATAGGGGAACCGTCTGGACCGAGACCTTTGACGTGAGACAACCGGACGGTGCGTTGGACGTCGGAACTGGAACTTCGGCCGGAGTTCTGGCAGTCAGCATCTCCAATCCCATGGGCGTGCATTATACGGACGTTGCGACATTCAATGAAAGGCCTTTTGAAAATCTCTGGAATGTCACAATTCAAGGTGAAGTGAGGATTCAGGTAACTAGCAGCTCACTGCCATACCTGGGTGACGGGACGCACGAACCGGTCTGCCTGGATAAGATTATCGAATTGAACCTGGATATTCCTGTGCTGGCGTATTCAGGTTGGGATCTTTCTGGAGTGGAGTATGCGAGCACCAGCACGCTCGCGGGCGATGCGGAAAAGCTCCTCGACATAGTGGGGGCGTTCTTCGAATGGGTCTGGGAAACCATTGCCGGTCCGATAAATTGGATTATCGACCAGGTCATGAAGATTGTAGATTTCTTCGCTGACATTGTGGGAAAGTTGCTCGCTTATGCATCCGACATAATGAACCTCATCACCGAGATTATCGGATTTCTGGTCGAGAAAGTTCAGGAATATCTCCGGGATATTGCGGATTGGGTATTCAATTCCATAGTTGACTGGATAATCGACCTGCTGCCAGACGGCTCGGAGTTCAGATTCAGTCTTTTCGGGTTTAACTTCCTCGTGGCTTTCGCGACCGATGAAGAAATGGACAACATTAATGCTGGCGAGGGGGGGAAAATGCTCACTGTCGGGACTGAAGGCGAGATTTTCGGCGCCGGATTCGATGTCTGTCTTGAATTATGGTCGCTTTCCGAGGATGTGGCAGCAGAGCTAGACATGGGCTATGATTTGCTATTGAAGGCAAATATCGATATTTTTGATTTCATGCTGGATATTAATGTGGACCCTTTCATGGTTCTTCAGGACCATCTGGTTGAGTGCACTGGCACTGGAAACGGTTGGGGCCTGGAACTGGCTATTCCGGTTGTGGAGTGCTATGACTCGATCCAGTACTCGTTGCAGGACATTCCCGGTGTGGGCGCGGCGCTCTCCAATATTCCTATCCCGTTTTTGGGAATGAAGGCGTCAGTTAATGCCGGCCTGGAAATTGTGTACACACTTCGGGGCCTGGAGGAAGACAATGTCGTCATCAATGAGGTTGAGATGAATCCTCGTGGCCTGGACGAAGGAAATCAGTGGGTGGAGCTTTACAACCCACTGTCTCAGAATGCGAGCATGGATGGCTGGGTGCTGGGTTCAAGCATCCTCCCAGAGGCCAATGTTACTTTCAACTCGACAGTAGTGCTGGAACCGTTTGGATATTATATTGTCCAGTATCTCAATTCCAGCCTTCCGACTGAGTCGTTTAAACTTGAATTGATTGACCCTGGCGGTGCCGTGATTGATTCAACTCCGGTAATTTCCGAGCCAGATAGTGGATTTATAAACGATATTTCCATCGGACCGTCAGGCTGTCAGGCCACCTGGCAGCGCAACCCGAATGGTGCCAATCTCACACTGGCAGGAAAATGGAATTTCACGCAGGGTTCCATCGGCGCTGAAAACGCGGCCATTGACATCGAGTTCAAACCACTAGTCTGGGCATTGCTGAAAGGCGCATTCAATACCACCTGGCAGAGTCTGAAGGATCAGTTGGAACTGTCTTTGGATTTCATTGTGAAACTTGTTACCCAGTTCATCCAAAGATTCATCGAAGATGTGCTGCTGATTATCGAGCGGTCGGTGATTGAAACATCATTATTTCTGGATGTCCAGCTAACTGATATGACAGGTTCGGGAGGCGGTGGAATAACTCTTAGTTTCGTCATTGAAGGCGGCGATACTTTGGCCGCGATACTGAGATGGGTCATCGGTTCCGTGGCAGCATTCCTGGCTAAATTTGGCAAGCCCACTCAACCTGCTCAATACCCGAAACTTGCTGCGGATGTTCCCGAACATTTGTATGTCAGGCTGGATTTTTACGGCATGGTCCAGATGCCTAAAATGCTTAAGAAGGCCACTTCTAATGAGGAGGACATGCCGCCGATAAAACTGGCAGGGCGCATCGAGGCAAATATACCGGCGCTGGCTGCCCTGGTTGGCAAGGACATGGGCCAGTGGAGAATTAATTTCGGAGCATATATAGAGAAGATGCCAGCAAATATCGCGGATCCATTATTTGGAACTGGAGACAAAACACCAGATGTTTGGTTGTTCAAGGGAACAGTCTATGAAGTTTGATACAATTACTAGCGATTTCAAACGAAACAAACCAGCCAACATAAATCCCCGCAATGAACAAGATTTAATCGACACCATTTCTGTTTGCTTCATCACCCCATTCAGAACCCATAGCCAATCTGATTTTCGAGCAGGTGAGGGCGTGTTTCTTTTTACTGAATATTTTTCTTTACAGCCCGAGCCAGCGCAGAAAATTATAAAGAAAAATACTCGCCTGCAAACATCGCGGACCCGCTGTTCGGGACTGGCGATGCGACTCCTGATGTCTGGTTGTTTAAAGGCACTGTATTTGAGGTTTAAAACAATTATAAGCGATTCCGAGAGTCATAAACCAGCCTACATCCGGTCTCTGCAACGCACAAGATTGAAGCAACACCATTTTGTTATTACCAGCATTCGCAACAGAACCCATCGCCCTCTTGATTTTCGAGCATCTGAATCCTATTCTTCTTTTGTATTTGTTTAGCTGAGGCATAGTTCTCTTCTGAGAATGTGTTCCAGTTCTTCGAAACCGTTCTTGCCCTGCAATTTCCACGATGCAAGGAGAGATGCGATGTACTGGTAATTCTCCGCTCCATTCTCGGAACGGAAGCATCCGATGATTTTTCTCATGATTACATGCTCCCGCATCGCCTGCTCACCCAGGTTGTTTGTCGGTTCCATGCCTGGATACAATAGACAGGTGTACCAACTGCCGAAGCCGTTTCTGATGTAGGTCAATGGCTTCTTCAGCTCCTCGAATTGGCTGTATCTATCGACTGTATCTTCGAGTTTCTTCTCGAATATGGTTTTTTGGCGCACTCTTTCGTCCATCGGTGGTCCTTTATCCAAGAACTCCTTCAATGTCTTGTATTTGGCATGGATTTCTTCTGATAATCGTTTACCATTGTCGGATGTATCTTTGAAGTCATCCACCTCTCGTATGAGGTGAGACCAGCATCGTTGAAGCGTATCTATCCTATTGTAAGCTCGCCATCCATCTGCAACATCTGGACCCTTGTGATCTTCACCGAGTATTTCGTCGAGGACCTTTCCGCCTCTGGATTTACGTATCACAACCAGAATGTCATTGTCATCGGTTCGGAATATCCACAGCCACCATTTTTCACCGTTGACCTTGAACCCGGTCTCATCGATGTATCTCCATCTGGCGTTCCGTATCTTTTCAATCTTCTTATCATACTCAACCTTGCAAACATCGCCCACTCTCAACAGTATATCGTG
>JAUSPR010000150.1 GCA_030655715.1 Thermoplasmata archaeon | reverse complement strand
TATCGCGCTCATAGGAACGATTGCGATATTCTTCTTCGTGGCATATGTCGAATCCTGCAGAATCGAACTTCCGCTTGCGCATGAAAGCGCTAGAGGTGCGAGAGGCCGTTATCCAATCAAGTTGATTTACGCATCCAACATTCCTGTGATTTTGATAGCCGCCGTTCTGGCCAACGTTGGCATGTTTGCCATGCTATTCTGGTCTAATTCGTTCTTCTCTAATGTACCGATTCTTGGTCACAATGCATGGGTCGGATATTATGCTGAATTTGGCTCGGGTGGACCCCAGCTTACCGGAGGTGCCGCGTGGTATGTTTCCACGATCAATGGTCTTCAGGATTGGTTGCTTCCTGTGTTTGATTCGCGTTATCTGCCTTATTATTCAACCGGAGTTCAGAAGACGCTGGGCCAGGTAATGGCTCGTCTGTTCCTGTATCTCGGAGTGATGATAGTTGGTTCGATAATGTTCGCTAAGTTCTGGATTGACACAACCAACATGGGCCCGAAGTCCGTGGCTGAGCAGATCCAGAGCAGCGGCATGCAGATTCCTGGTTTCAGACGTGACCCGAGAATACTTGAAAAAGTGCTGGAACGTTATATCCCAGTGGTAACGATATTGAGCGGTGCCATTGTGGGCGCGCTCGCTGCTGTTGCAGACATGCTCGGCACAGTTGGAAATTCCAGCGGAACCGGAGTGCTGCTAGCCGTAGGTATCATGATACAAACGTATGAGGCCATGGGCAAAGAGCAGATGATGGAGATGCATCCGGTGCTTCGCGGATTCTTCGGCGGCGAATAGTGAGCGCTATAAGCCGAAGAAGCCGCACTATTTGGCTAGCAACATGCCCTGCCTGAATGTTATCATTTATTAGCTTGATGGCGGGGGAACGGCACCCGGGCGGCATCCAGAATAGGTAATGGGTGCTCACCGGTTGCGCTGGCTCGCTACTTGTTGTGACTCCACCTTTCAGGTGCCTTCGGTGCCCGAAATTCCTGCTGAATTTCGGCTGCGCCCGCTAACCGCCACCATGCTGGACGCATCCCCCGCCCATCTTGCTCCTGCGGCGGCTCGCACCCGTCCCCCCGCTCGCATGCTCGGAGCGCTTTGCTGATATTATTATGTTATTTCTACGATAAATCTATGTTTGTTTATTGGTATGATTTCTACTATGTCTTCAACTTCAAGACCATAGAATTTTTGAAGGTCTTTCGGGATTCTCAGGACGAGGGCATTCCCGCTGATTCCAAGCTTTCGTTTTATCTTGAGCACATCAACCTTCTTCCGTAGTTCCTTGATCTGGTCTGAATCCATGAGAATTTCTCCGCACTGGTTGCATTTGAACACTTCTGTTTCTTCATAGACTTTGCTACCTTCCAGTACTTCTATATTTTCTTTGGTCTTCTCCAGCTTTCCGTCGCACTTGTAGCATTTCATCTTCTTTGCCATTGGTCTCACTTCCTCTTTTGTTTTCTTTTCCTCAAATGATTCGAGATAACTAAGTAATAGTCCTCATGGTCTAAGAATACGACAACCAGAGCTTCATAGATAGGATCGTGCAGGGCTCTTTCAACTACAAGTTTAGGACCGCTTTCCATTTCCACGCTCTCTCGTTTTTCGCCAAAGGCTATGCATTCCTTTACGCTTTCTTCGGTCAGTTCTCGCGTGAGCAATTTATTCCAAGCTGTTGTCGTCCACAGGACTTTTTTCCCAAGTCTTTCGTCTATCCATCTTTCATATTCAGACATGTGTATCTATGTAAGTGATAATAACTTACAATTATAAAATATTTTGTATGGACTGAACCCCCTTCAATGGACACTTAGAATAGTTATGAAAACATTGGAGGTTGTGTATGACTAAAAATAGATCAAATTATACAAAAGAGTTCAAATTATCGATTTTGTCCCAGGTTGAATCCGGTATTCCCCTCGCCCAGGTAGCCCGCGAGAACGGTCTTCACCCGGCCCTGGTTGGCCGGTGGAAGAAGGAGTTCATGGCTAACCCGGAGAGAGCGTTCTCCGGTTCCGGCCTACCATACAAGGACCAGGCCCGGATTGCCGAGCTGGAAAGAATGGTCGGTAGATTGTATTCGGAGAATGAATTTCTAAAAAAAACCTTGGAGAAAATGAACGGGCGTGTCGAGGAGGAGAAGCGCAAATCAAAATACAGGAGCGATACCAAATGATCTGGGATAACCAGCGCTCTCCCGCGCCTATACCGCTCAAGGCATCGACGCGCTTGCTGGGCGTCAGCAAGAGCGGTTATTATGCCTGGCAGAAACGTAACAGGCACGACAGCCGCAAAGCCCGGGATCGACAGGTCGTGGAGGAGATGATGAAAATCATCCACGAATTCCCTGGCTATGGATACCGGAGGATGACGTACCAGCTCAGAAGGCACGGCTATGTTGTGAACCACAAACGCGTTCTGCGCCTGATGCGTGAGAACAATTTGTTGTTCAGGCGCAAGAAATTCTCGCCTATAACAACAGATTCAGCACACAACAATCCCGTCTATCCAAACCTGGTTCGCGGCCTGGATATTGACAGGCCGAACCAGGTTTGGGCAGCCGATTTTACTTACATCCAGCTTGATAAAGAATACGTTTACCTGGCTGTGGAACTGGATGTTCATACGAGGAACTGCATCGGTTGGTCCTTGAGCAGGAGTTTGAGTACGGAAACAGCGCTGGATGCGCTTCAGATGGCGCTGTACAACCGCCAGGACGAAAATCTCAGTAGTCTGATTCATCATTCAGACCGCGGAACGCAATACACTTCATTTGCGTTCACCGAGTGCCTGCGGAACCACGGCATCCAGATATCGAACAGCAGGAAAGGAAATCCGTACGATAATGCGTACGCTGAGAGCTTCTTTAAGACGTTGAAATACGAGGAGGTATATTTGAACGAATATGAAACATTTGAGGATGCCTGGGATAACATCCAGGCATTCATAGAAGACGTGTACAACAGCAAACGAATGCATTCTGCACTCGGATATCTATCTCCGATAGAATTTGAGCAGAAATTGAAGGAAAAGCAGCAGGAGGAATTATATACTGTTGCTTAACTTATTGTCCACGATGAGGGGTGCAGTCCAAGATAAGAATGTCCCGCAGGACTTTGGAAACCGATAAATAATATATCCACCACCCGATTCCCCACCGATACCATGGACACCGTAGTAATATCCATCGGGGGCTCGATACTCGTCCCGGACGATGATGACAAAGATTATATCGTGAAGCTTGCCAGCATGCTGAACCGCTTGAAAGATGATACACGCATTTTCATAGTTGTGGGCGGCGGCCGCATTGCCCGTTACTACATCAAGCTGGGAAGAAGCCTGGGCGCGGATGAATCCTATCTGGACGATGTGGGCATCGAAGTTACTCGTCTAAACGCCAGAATGCTGATTGTGGCGCTTGGAAATTCAGCGTACCACGTGCCGGCAATAACCTTTGACGAGGCGCTTTCCGCGGCTAAAAATCATTCAATCGTGATTATGGGTGGCACCCATCCGGGACACACGACCGATGCGGTCGCGGCAATGCTGGGGGAACGGGCCGGCGCAATCCGGCTAATCAATGCAACCTCAGTGGACGGCGTTTACACGGCTGACCCGAAGAAGGACCCCACTGCCAAGAAACTGGATAATATTTCATTCGACCAGTTACTGGAAATATGCATGAAAGTCGCACCCGGCGCAGGCCCGAACGTGGTTTTCGACCCTCTGGGCGCGAAAATAGTGGCGCGTTCAGGCATTGAAACAAGAGTTGTTCACGGACGTAACTTGGCCGAACTTGAAAAGGCTATACTCGGGCAGGAATTCAGAGGAACAATCGTGTCGAGGGCCTAGATGGCTTTCAGGGCCTTCATTGCAGTGGAGGTTCCTCATTTCACCCGAATGGAGGATTTTTCCAATGCAGTTAAAGCCAGTGGAGCATCCCTGAAGATGGTGGACCTGAGCAATATCCACATCACCCTTAAGTTCCTTGGTGATACCGATGAAGCCCTTATTCCTGCCATAGAGGACGTTCTGAAATCTTCGATATGCGGGATAAAACCATTCACCATGCGGATGAAAGGCACCGGTGCCTTTCCAAATCTCGGGCGCATAAGTGTTGTCTGGGCCGGCGTGGAAGGTTTCGAATCCCTTGGCATAATCGCCAGGAGGATTGATGATGGCCTGAAACCCCTTGGATACCAACCCGAGAAAAGGAAGTTTTCACCGCACATAACCATTGCCCGTGTAAGGGATGGGCGAAATGTCAGTGAACTGGCTGAGATAATCCATGACTGGGAGACTGAAGACTTCGGTGATGTTCCAGTGAACCGGATAATTCTGAAAAAGAGTGTTCTCAGGCCTGAAGGTCCAGTGTATTCTGATGTCATTGATGTGGAACTTGGCTCTTGATATTGTCAGAAATTCAAAATTGCCGAGATTTAAGGCTGCCAGCAATGTTTATTTATATTTGGTAGTATTTAAATACTACATGAATATTACAGAGAATTACTTAAATACTCACGGGGGCGTGAAACATGGCAGAAAAACCAAAAATTAAGGTAGCAAAACCAAAATCTAAGACAGAAAAACCAAAAACCAAGACAGCAAAACCACAATCCAAGATAGAAAAACCGAAAGTCAAGGGAGAAAAACAGAAAATCAGCATTGAAAACATAGTTGCATCGACAACTTTAGCTGAGAAGCTTGACCTGAACCAGGTAGCGCTTGCTCTTGATGGAGCAGAGTACGAACCAGAACAATTTCCTGGTCTGGTATATCGATTGAAAGAAGAGCGTACCGCGATACTTTTATTCAGAAGCGGTAAAGCCAATTGTACCGGTGCAAAAACAATAGAAAGTGTCCAGAAGACAATCAAAACAGTCAGTAAAAAACTGGAAAAGGCGGGATTGCCAGTAATCAAGGACCCGGTTATTACAGTTCAGAACATTGTGGCTGTTTACGATTTGAAGAATGACTTAAACCTCAATGCAATCGCAATCACACTTGGACTCGAGAGAGTAGAATACGAGCCAGAGCAATTTCCAGGACTCGTTTACAGGGTTGCCGAACCCAAGGTAGTCATGCTGCTTTTCGGATCCGGAAAGGTCGTGTGTACTGGCGCCAAGAAGGTTGAAGATATCGAAACAGGCGTTGAGACTCTTAAAAAGGAACTCAGGGCTGCCGGGCTTCTCCATTAATATTGACTCGCTGGGTTCATTATGAACAGGAAACTCGCTATACTGGCTGTATTCTGTATACTGCTTGGCTCAGGCCTGGCATTATCCAATGATTTGCCTTGGCAGGAACCTCAGACCCAGGTGTCCGGTACTCGGGCCTCGATTCCGGGTTTGCCAATAACAGAAAATGTCACTTTCGACACAACCTGGGATTTGACATATCCTTACATTTATGTTCGGGAAGATATCTGGGTTGAGAAAAACGTTACACTTACCATACTTCCCAAGGTGGTTGTCAGATTTGATCCTGGTGCTGGTCTCCATGTTCAGGGACGTCTGATTGCGGATGGTTCTCCTTACAACATGATTTCTTTCATACCATTCTCTGATACTCCGGCAACTTTGGACTGGTATGGAATCATGCTCGAAAATAGCACACAATACAGTATCTTTGATCATGTCAGTGTCAAGTTTTCCGAGGTCGGTATAGCAAGTTGGAATACTGCAGCTTCCATCACTAACTCAAGTATAGAATACACCTTTTACTACGGCATTTTATGCGGTGAGGACAGCAATATGACTGTGACAAATAATTATGTCAATTTCACCACATGGGCCGGAATAATCTGCGATAATCGTTCAAATGCCAATGTGCAATCCAATCGCATTAAAACCAGTTATTACGGCATTGTCTGTTATGATGTTTCTACGGTAAAATTAAACAAAATCGAGACCTGCTGGCTAGGCATACTTGCTTGGGGCGATGCCAATATCACATACAACGAGGTAAGGGACTGTATGGACGGTATCCACGGATTCTATGCAAATCCGAGAATAGAGAACAATCTTGTGGTTAGTTGTGATGGAAATGGCACCCGATTCTTCCATTCTCTTGCCACAGTAAAGAACAATACGCTCGTGAACAATCACGTGGGAATGGACATAGACTATGCTTCCAGAAAGATTCTTGACAACATGGACAATAACATGGTTAACGGCATCGAAATAGAAGATTGTTTCTATGTCGGAAAAAAAAATCTAGTCATAGACAATCTCTTCATTGATTCCGGTTGGTCTAAAGGCTATTTTGGCTCTCTCACGGCCCAGGGTTCTGTCACTCTTTACGATTGTAACAATGTCACGATAAGACAGAGCACCATAATCAACACGATGAATTCGATATTTGCCACGAACTCATCATTTGTCATATACAACTCAACCTTCGACAATGCATTGAAGGCACAGATATACCTTGACGCCAATGCGACCGGTGCCAGCTTCAACCAATCTGTGAATCCTGAATC
>JAUSPR010000134.1 GCA_030655715.1 Thermoplasmata archaeon | reverse complement strand
AGTAGGCAAGATCAAGCAAGGTGTGCTAATCGACCCAACTACCGAAAGCAGTGTTGTAAAGGTAGCCAGATCTTCAGATGTGCAAAAGGACATAATTGGTCGTTTGGGGCTATCTGGGTATATAAACTCCGAAAGCTAGGTGATTACAATGAAACTCACTACGCCGAGGTCTATCCCGCGATTATAACATGGGCGAACGCCAAACGGGCGGAGTGGATAGTCGAGTACGCGAACTGGCACGCCTTGAATGACTCGGGGGCTGGCGCCATCATTGACATCGGGGACGAGCCCGCTGAGTTCAACGCCTCGGCGTACCTCACCAACCAGTTCAACCCGTTCGTGAAAGAGAATACTCCGCCGATGATCACGAACGTGGTAATCGACACAAAGGAATCATGGGGCTGGAGCTGGGGCGTTTGGCACTGCGAGCATGCCTGGGCCGAGATTGATGTTTCAATCCTGGACGTTGCACCTTATAACCTCTGGATTGGCGTCACCGACCGGGGGACATATCTATTCTTCAGCGGCACCGGAGGCCAGTACGCCCAGGTCCATCACGCGGTTATCGACCTCGATTACTGGGAGGACGTGTTTGCCGAGTATTATGTCAACGTCTCGGCCTGGGACACTGCCAACAACATAGCCTATTTCGAGAAGGAAGTGGCCGGGTTCTTCGGGGGGGTAATGAACTTCCTGGAGGATGTGTGGAACGGCATCGTGGGGGTGTTCTCAGCCGCGTGGGAGGCGGTGAAGGCGGCGATGACTTGGATTTTGGATTATATCAAAGGCATTATTATGGGTGCGATAAATGGATTCATCAATTGGATTCAAACGATGATAAAAAATGCCATTTCTGGAATTGTCAATGCAATGATTCAAAGCTGGAAGGCCTTGGGAGGCGCAAATTTAAATGATTTGACATCCAGTTTGTTGTTATTTCCGTTAGTCATTGGAGCCGCTTTAACTTCAGGAAAGACTTTGATAAACAACATCAAAAATGCACTTTAGCAATAAAAACAGTTGAAGCCGGGATCTCAGCATTAATGATGGCGATAACCGGAGGAGGATATGCAGCATTAAAAATAGTACTCCAACAAGCCGCTAAGGAAGTAATGACGAAAGGCTTTATTACCGCAACCATCATGGCCTCAGCAGCGACAATAGGAATTGGAGCTATTGAAACATTTAGTGACGGTTTCTTCAGTAACACACTGGGAATAATTTTCAAGTCATTTGTGGGTGGCACACTCATAGTTTCTGCCTGTATGGATGTTTATTCAAATTTACAGAAAGAAAAAATATCTCCACAAGAGAAACGTTCATACGTAGCAGCACTTGTGCTTACAGGTCTATTCATTGAAGTGTTTGGAGGGGATTTATTGAGTTCTGCCTTGACTGGCTTAGGTGTGGAAAGTCCATTTGCAAAAGGGATCCTCGCTATGACACTAGATGTTGGAGGATTAATCCTTGTGGCTTTTGGTCTACAGAAATTTTTTAAGTCGAATCCAACAGAAAAGGCTTGGAATGTCTTTGAGGAGATTTGGTCTGGAATTACAACAAGTGCCGAAGATACCATAACGATTTTAGGTTTTATTGGAGCAGTGGTAGGAGCAACCTTTAATGCTGCGTCTGGAAACTGGCAATGGTGGGAGGTCAGTCCATGAATGAAAAAAAATGTATACCTAAGCATTGTCAACATCGTTTTCACCGTTTGGTGGCAGTTAGTATACTTGTTTCATTGTTTTCTATTGTCCTAGGCTCAATCTATTTTGGTTTGTTATATAATATAATTAATGGAATAGGCATTACATTAAATATAAAAACAGTAGGTTCAATAATAATATTATCTTTTGTGCTAATATTAGGTACTTATGCATTTGCCGCAGAATTAATGAAAAAAACATGGATTGAAATTCGAGATTTTGATTTTCGTATTTCAAAATTTATTCGTTGGCGTGTTATTCCATTTAAGGATATTTCATCCTATAATACAAAACCAAATGCAGATATAGAAATTAAGTTTGAAGAATCAACAATTCTATTACAATCCAGTGATTTAGATGAATACTATGAACTTTTCCTTTCTAAATTGAAAGATTATGTTGAAAATTAGATAAAAAATCTAAACCACCCACTCCCCCAGCGCCCTCTCCCTCCCCGTACATCCCCGGACAGCCTCCCCTAGACGACCTAGCATCCCGAAATGATTTTCTCGATGCTGGCATGAATTATATGGCAATCGGTATATTTTTATATCGGGAGGGGGATGAGGTAACAAGGTGCAAAAGTGAAAAAACGCGTTGTACTCCGAGCGGTTGGAGAAGTCCAGAAAGTTGGTTATAGGGACTTCGTGCAGAAAGTAGCTAGGAAGCTCGGTGTGGTAGGCCATGTCGAGAACATGAGGGACGGCTCGGTTCAGATTGTATGCGAGGGCGAGGAAGCGGTTATTGGGGCGTTCCAGAAAGCCATAAAGGTAAAAGCGGATTTCATTGATGTGAATGAGGTTAAGACCTTAGAAACCAAGAACTCCACTGATGAGTTTGAGTACTTTGACATTAAGTACGGTAGTGCTGAGGAAGAACTCGGAGAGAGGATGGGTGCAGGGATACTCTACATGGCTGCAACCAGGGACGAGGTCAAGTCCATGCACACCGACATGAACACGCGCTTTGACACCCTGGACTCCAAATACGGCGAGTTCGGCAAGGATGTCAAGGCCATCAGGCAAGACATCACAGACATGAAGATGCTGGCCAACGAATTCCGTGAATTCAAGGACTTGTTTGCAATATACGTCAAACATCAGTTGGGGAAGGCAAGCGAATAGTTTTTAAATCCATCGTTCCATTCCCCTCTGAGACCATGCGAGGGAAGCGTATCCACAAGCGGAGAGTCATTGTTTACCCCTCATTCCCCAACAACCGTTTTTCAACCCGACCCAGGCGGAGGAAGGTGGTTAAACGCCAAGTCTGGAAAGAAGAGGAATCCAGCGCGTATTTTGGAGTTCCAAACTCCGCCCTTTTCACGCCCTTCGACATTCCCAACCCGACGGATAACGCCCCGAAATTCTCCCATACAATCCATTACTCCGACGCTGGCGGTTACGCGCCGGCGCCATTCGTCCCGCTCCGAGCAGGCAACTGGGGGGACGGGCAGGAAGCCAGCGGAGGAGCGACGGGTGGGGGATGCACTCTGGCAGCATTCATGTTTTAGATTATTTTCGTGTCTTCCTTGAACTTTATTCCTATCTTCTCGAGTTCGTCAAGTATCGGGTTGTAGATGCCCGGCGAAACAGGAATGCTCACGCCAGGTTCTTTGATCTTACCATCAAGTATCATGCGGACAGCTATGGCCGCGGGAAGACTTACTGTCCTGGCTATGGATGTGTCCTTGCCAATTACCCCGAAGTCAAGCAGGGTCGAGGTTATGTGCTCCTTCTTTCCCGGGAATTCGGCAATGAACTCGTGATGCATGACTATCATGTCCCTCTCCTTCTTGCCCAGCTCCATCTTTTCCAGGGTCAGAACGTTCATCCAATCGAGGGGATTATCCTTGTCCTTGGGAAGCGGTCTGTCCGAGAAAAGCCCGAGCCATTCCAATCTCTTGATCACGGTTGCATAGGGTTTGAGGCCGAGGAATCTTGCGGTTGCGATGTCAGTTGCTTCACCATTTTTGGCGCCGACCAGGTTGCGCATCAGATCGTCGTATGTCTTGCCCTTGAACCCCTTGGGAGCCTTCTCCTCGAGAAGCTTGAGAGCCACAACATTTCTCATGGTCTCGCACCAACCGGTCATCCTGAACGTGCCCCTGTAAACTGTCTGAGCATCTTTCAGTCCATATATCTCCTTGTAAGGGACGGAATTCCGGTTGGGATAATTCTCGAATGCACCTACGCCAGGTACATTGTCAATCCTGTAATTTTCGAAAAGTTGTTCACCGGGGTAATCACGCACCTTGCCATTCTCCAGCCATTTGGATGGATTCTTGGAAGCCAGGAGCACGCCTCTCGGCGCCCAGGAGAACTTGTATCCGAATGGATTGTTGTTCGCCTCGAATGCCTGCAATGCGCCGGTTGTGGAACGGAAACTAGTGACCTTTCCTTTACGTTTCTCCACATCATGGATTATCCTCATTGCGGACATATGATCTATGCCTGGATCAAGACCCGACTCGTTCAGGAACACGAGCTTGTTTTTCTTTGCCGCGCCATCGAATGCCTTCATCTTGTCGCTGACGTATGATGTTGTAACCAGGTGTTTCTTGTGCTTCAGGCAGAGCTCGGCTACCAGGGGATGGTGGATGTAAGGAAGGAGGCTTACAGAGATATCATGTTCTTTTACCAATTTGTCCATCTTCGGCAGATCTGCCTTCTTCTCAGCGTCCAAGGCAACGGCCTTGCCGTTCTTGTGACCACCAATCAATGCCTTCGCCTTGCTAACTGTCCGGCTGGCCACTGTCACCTGGATACCATGGTCAAGAAGATAAACGACCATAGGTCTGGCAACGAGTCCAGCGCCTAGCACCAATACTTTTTTCATGTACACACACACCTTGACCGAGGGTTTGCCCAGGGTCGGCTGGCGATAACCCTTCACTTAGATAAGCATTATTGCTGTTTCATGTAATGAAGTTTGTAAAGAACATAGGTTACGATTGCCGCCATTCCAGTTGAGAACAAAACATCCGAGGCATAATGGGCGCCGATAATCACCCGGCTCGTTAAAACGAATGCACCCCAACCGATTATCATGCCTGTGCCAAGGAATTTTACGCCTTTGCGTTGCTCGCCTTTCCAGAGAAATACCAGAACCGGCAAAAACATCCAGGCCATGGCAGTGTGACCGCTAGGGAAGCTGCTATTGTGCCAGTCAATGCCATGAAAAACGTACCATGGGGAAAAATTGGAATGGTCCGGCATAAGGTCAATGTAACGGACCCTACCGGAGAGGATTTTTATAGATTGAACTGATAAAA
>JAUSPR010000129.1 GCA_030655715.1 Thermoplasmata archaeon | reverse complement strand
ACCGGGAGCATCAAGTCTGGCTTGGCGTGGCATAGGTTTAATTGCCCTTTATTATCATCAAATCTGTCGCTTCATCCAAATGTTTTCTGCAATTTCTTTTGTAATGCCCGCCTGCCTCCAAATAGAACTTAGCGTACCTTGTGGAATACTCCTTTTATTTCGTGGAACAATCACAACCCTATTCTTTCCGCCATAATATCCGGCAAAAACGTCTTTTTTGATACGCTTTTTTAAGGTAATATCTATCTGATCTAATATCCACGCCACATTTTTGCTCGATAGATGCTTAAGCATATTGGAAGCTCAGCGGAATTGCCTTAAATGTTTTTTCTTCTATTTGATGTTCTGGAAAAAGAAACGTTTTCAACTCATTCATCGGAACAGGCCTATAAATCTCTTTCTCACGCCCCTCGGAAACCATATACTCAATATATGTTTCAACAGCGCGTTTTAGACCATCAAGGGCATCCTTTTTGGTTCTTCCACAGGAAGCCACATCCAATTCCACACACAAAGAGGCGTATTGATTGCCTTCCTTTTTGACAAAGCATGTTACGTCCATTTTTCACTCCTTACTTTTACAAGGGATGCCGTCTGATTGGGCGAGGGCAGTTATGGATGATCTTTTTTGACCATAAAAGGGTTTTGAAAATGGAGACGCGGAGCCATGCTGCTATACGGCTTTCTTCCTCAACTTGCTGCATTGTTTTCTGCTCTGATGTTTAGGGCTTTCCCGGACGGTGGGTCGTCAGCCCTCAAGTAAAAGCTATCTCAGAAGCTGTGGTCTGGGCTATGCTCTGTCTCCAAAGCATTCGCACTTGCTCCCCTGTCTCCGAAACTCCGTCTTATTCATTATTCATCTTGAAATTCCACGAATGTCTCAAAAGAGGCCAACCTGAGCTTTCTGTTCAAATCCCTGAAACCCAATCTGGCTTGTTCGAGATCTCTGACAGCGTCCTTGTAGGATATTTCATTCTCTTCAACAATATCCCGACCTTCCTTGTAGATCATTTTTTGGTTAGATGAACTTTCCTCTTGATTGTGCATTTCGCCTCTCTGTTCATTCAGGGCCTTGCGCAGTTCCAAGGCCTCGCTGAGATTAATCGAATCTCCGCTGAAATCGATGAAATGGTTGAAGTTCGCCTTCTGGATTGAACTGTTGAGTTTTCGCCGCTTTACTTCTATCTTTCTTAATTCCTTTCGAGCTGAAACAGCATCAAAGTCCGGACTGGCACGACGCATCCCATCATCTCGACTAAATGAAAACCTATCCCTATTCTGCTTTGATTCAGGCAAACAGTCTTTTAATGTCTTAATCCTGGCGTCGTACTCTGAACGCAGTTCCAGCGCCTCGTACAAATACAGTGTCTTCTTTTTGTCTTTCATCTCTTATAAGCTCCTTTCGGATACAGGATCATATTGATGATCTTTGATCATATCTTGCTCCTCGTCCCAGAATTTCTTGTCCTCTTCATAAAACATCTCTTTGGCCCTATCATAGTCCAACTCCATAATTCTACTGCGGATCCGTCTCTGGCAATAATTGAAAACCGACATATGAACAAATCCGTGAAAAAGCTGGCACAAATCACCGTACCACTCCTTCCAGGTTGTCCACTGATGACCGTCATTCATTTCTATGTCTTCCGGATCTCTGAGTCTCAGCTTTACGTTCGGTAATGGTATGGCAGGCGCACAATCACAGCAACACTCGACCGCCCGTTCCAAAACAAATGCCCACCATGGGCCGGTCTGCAGATCAATAGACGCAGTCTTGTACAGGCTGTGAGACCTTTGCATAACCCCAACTTTTACCCAATTTTGGTCATTGCGAGGAGCAAAGCGACGTGGCAATCTCGCGGCTTATCAATGTGTTATGAGATTGCTTCGCTTCGCTCGCAATGACAATACTGGGATTTTGCAAAGGTCTCGCTGTTTATGCCATAACTCCAGGTCTTCATATGTTGCTTGTCTCTGTTATTCGGCGAGTCTCTCTAATGGGTCGCGGTAGAAATGCCGTTGCCCGCAGCCCCCGCACAGATCCGTACTTGAGGAATTATCGTAGTAGTGGTACGTTTATGTCCACAGTGATTCGCGAATTTTAATTAGACGAATCATCATGGCTTCTTCTTCTGCCTTGTAATCTTCTTCAATCTTATGCAGTATATTCATGATAAGCTTGCCTTCTGCTTTTTCTTCCGCAGTTTCTGTCTCATCATCAAGCCAGAACTTGTGTCCAGTCTTGTCACGCTTTCGATCACACCACGCACTCCAACCACTTGCTTCATGTGGGTCAAGACGCTTTCGATATACTTCCGTCCACCACTTGTACAGTTCACGAATCTCTATAGCTCCAAGTGCCTGTGGCGTTGGCTTCTTGTAGTTAGGATCGTCGGCAGCAGTCCATTCTTCATCAAACGTCAGCTTGCTTGCCCACTCGAGATGATATAGGCCTGCTTGGGCGCTACGCCAGGTACGCCACCGGAACCAACCTGTAGCCCAGAATGGCGCACCATACTTTCTACGATCTTCCTTGAAACCGCACGCAATGTAA
>JAUSPR010000119.1 GCA_030655715.1 Thermoplasmata archaeon | reverse complement strand
GAGATGGAAGCATGAAAGGACAAGCAGAAACGAAGCGAAATAATTACAGGATAACACACGACCTCTTTTTCCATAGAAAATGGTATATATCTGTATTATTGCGAAAGTCTGGATAAGCTTTTATAGCTGGCCACCCGTAATCTCATTGTTTCTTGATTGCTGATTACGGGAATATATTTGAGAATCTTCGCTAATAAATCGCTTACTCATGGCGAATGCTCCAGAATGCAGTATTAAGCTCTCGTATTCACCAATTGCTTGTAGATTAATATGAGCCACATGGCCACTGGATTTAGCGATTGATTATTGCCGTGCCATGGTCGAACCTATGCAATGAGGTTGCAATAGTCGGTTCAACGAGCGAAATTGGGGTACAAACGTGAGAGTTCGCCATGTACCGTACTGATATTTGCACATTAAATCAAAGTTAAATGACTTTGATAATTCAGGTGCATGGCCTACGCACGTGAACTTCCAGCACTGGCAGCAAATGCCAGTCCCTTTAGGGCTGAGTTTACGCAGCCTTATGGAATTCCAGGAACGCCCTGTAAGTGTAATACACGTCAGCCTTGCTTGAAATCTCAAAGGGAGAGTGCATGCTTATCAGTGCGGGGCCAACATCAATCACTTGCAAATTGTGTTCTGAAAGGAATCTTGCGACAGTTCCGCCGCCGCCCTCGTCCACCTTTCCAAGTTCAGTGTATTGCCATGGGATATTGTTCTTGTTGAATAATTGCCTCACTTCGCCAAGGAACTCTGCATTGGCATCGTTTGAGCCGCCTTTTCCGCCTGCTCCCCCGAACTTGCAGATGCCTATGCCACCGCCTAGTTTGGCAGCATTTCCCAGCTCGTAAACTGTCTTGAACATGGGGTCAACGCCTGCATCCACATCCGCGGACAATGCACGAGAATTAGACAATGCCTTTTTAAGTGTGGCAAACCTGAATTTTGGGCTTAACCGTTCCATAATCTCGATTAATGCATATTCAAAGAACCCGCCCTGGGCTCCGGTCGCGCCGACACTGCCCACTTCTTCCTTGTCGAAGAACAGTGCTAGTGCAGTCTTGCTTGGCTTTTGGATTTCGCATATCGCCATCAATGATGTGTAGGCGCAGACCCTATCGTCCTGGCCGTAACCGCCTATCAAGCTCCTGTCAAAGCCGATGTCCCTGCACTTGCTCACGGGAACAGCCTGAAGTTCGGCGCTGATGAGGTCTTCCTCGATTATGCCATATTTCTTGTTCAGGATTTCCAGGACATTCAGCTTGAACTTGTTCTTGGTGTCCTTGTCCAACGAGGGACGACTGCCAATAATGATGCGTAATTCCTCTCCGGTAATTCCCTCAAACAGCTTTCTCTCGCCCTGTACCTTGCGGGCCAAATGGGGTAATAAGTCGCCGATGACAAATACCGGGTCATTCGGATCCTCTCCGATATTGACATCGATGATTTTTCCGTCGGCCCGGACAATAACGCCGTGCAGAGCCAGAGGAACATTTACCCACTGGTACTTCTTGATTCCGCCATAGTAATGTGTCTTGAAAAGCGCCAAGTCTGAATCCGTGTCTTCATACAGTGGCTTTTGCTTGAGGTCCAATCTGGGACTGTCGATATGGCTGCCTACGACCTTCATGCCTTTCTCGATGGGTTCCTTGCCAATGACTGCGAGGGCCGCAACCTTGCCCATGTTGGTGATAATTACCTTGTCGCCCGGCTTGAGAGTTTTGCACTTCTCAATTGGCTTGAAGCCATTCTTGGTGGCTGCGCTGACTATGGAATTGACCATCTCTCTTTCTGTTTTCGCTTTGGAGATAAAATCCATGTATCCATCTGCAAAATCATAAATCTCTTTATCGGTTTTCTTATCAACGGCCAGCCATGAAGATTCGACTTTGACTGACAGCTTATCCTCAAGTGTTTGTTTCTTTTTCGCCATATGAGCCCCCCCTTACGGGAATTACTGTATGAAATTGTTAAGACCTGATATTTGTAAGAGTATATATGACTTCTGCCTGAAGGGTATATAAAAGTATCACTGGCTCAGACTGGCACATGGGTCAAGAATGACCAATTGAGTGTCAAGCGATCAAGAACTCTCAGGTCTGTAGACCTGAGATGAATTGACCGAGGGCACGGATATCATCAAGAAAATGCCGCCATGCACCATTCAGGTTATTGCACATTAAATCAAAGCCATCAGCTTTGATAATCAGGTGCATGGCCTATGAACATAAACATACAGCCCCGAATTGTCTAGCATCATTTCAAAGCGATAACGCCAGCCACTTTAGCGTGCTATAAAAGGCTATCGAATTGAATATAGAGCCGTGAATCGAGACAAAGCTATCGCTATTTTTAGTGTAATAGGCAATGAGCCAGCGTTCAATACAACTTTTTCTTAAGGTTCGCTGTGCTGGCCTTCGGAGGTAAGAAAAAGTTGAGAAAAGAACCTCCGAAGACCTGCTCGCTCACTGGGCTGTTTTGACTTGTTGCTCCGTGATGTATGCTGGCACATAGAAATCTCTCTGGTTTGTCTCCACTGAGTAAGCGATATGAAGCAGTTTTCTGGCGATTGCGACCATACAGACTTTATGATGTTTGCCCTTGGCCTTGAGTCTCTGATAGAACTGCTGGCAGACCGGATTTACCCTGCTTGCAGGGAGTGCTGCGCCATAGAGTGCTTCTCTGAGCATCGGCGAGCCACGCTTGGAGATGTGACCGGTTCTGCGAGAGCGTCCTGATTCCATAACCGACGGGTCAAGGCCGGCAAAGGCTGTCAACTGGTCGATGGAATTGAACCTGCTTAGGTTTCCCAATTCTCCGAGTATGGCGCCGGCAGTCAATATCCCTATGCCTGGGATGGTCAGCAGGTGCGTGTTTGTATCCTTGATATGCATCTCAATCCGGTGCTCGATGCGTTTCACTTGCAGTTTGAGTAGTTCATATTGTGGGATTATCATGTGTAGTTCCAGGACACAAATATCTTTCATATGCTCCGGGACCACAGCATTCTGGAACAGTGCCTGGAGCTTTCCGGCTTTCATCTCCGCAGTGTGTCTGGGCATGAATTTACTCAGTATGTTTGTCAGTTTTTCCACATCTGTTTCGAATAGTCTAGTCGTCCTGACCGCGGCCTTCATGATTGCTATTGAAGATGGGCTGAAGACATCACTGAACAGGTTAGTATACCCACGGCAGAGCACGTCCATGTCCCGGACCGCCTGGTTCTTGCATTGTGAC
>JAUSPR010000107.1 GCA_030655715.1 Thermoplasmata archaeon | reverse complement strand
ACCGGGCTTTGAGTACAAGGAGACGGTGAGGACGGGGAGCGAAGCCGCGGTGGCCGGGGGTTTTACCTCCATCGCCTGCATGGCGAACACCGATCCGGTCAATGACAACCGTTCCGTGACGGAATTCATACTGAAACAGGCACGCCTTGCCGCACTGGCTCAGGTGTACCCCGTCGCGGCGATCAGCAAGGGACAGGCCGGAGGGGTCCTCACGGAATTCGGCGATCTCAAAGGCGCCGGGGCCGTGGCCTTTTCCGATGATGGAAATCCGGTTGCGGACAGCGGGCTGATGAGACACGCCCTCGAATACGCCTCTGCCTTTGATATGCCCGTGATATCACACTGCGAGGACAAAGGCCTCTCGTCGGGCGGCCTGATGCATGAAGGGTTTGTGTCCACGCAGCTGGGCCTCCCGGGAATTCCGGGTATCGCGGAAGACATCATGGTGGCGAGGGATATCCTCCTCGCGCGTTTCACAAGGACCCGGCTGCACATCGCCCACGTGAGCACGGCCGGCTCCGTCCAGGCCGTCAGAGAAGCCAAGGCCTCGGGGGTGGACGTGACGGCGGAAACGGCGCCTCACTACTTCACGCTGACCGATGAGGCGCTGAGGGAATTCTCCACAAACTTCAAGATGTATCCGCCCCTGAGAGGCGCGGAGGACGTCGAGGCGATAAGAGAAGGGCTGAGGGACGGCACGATCGACGCGATAGCCAGCGATCATGCCCCTCATTCGTCCGTCGAAAAGGATGTCGAATTCGTGTACGCCGCAAACGGCATCATCGGATTGGAGACATCACTCTCCGTCTGCCTGAAACTGGTACACGACGGCATTCTCACCATACAGCAGCTGATCGAAAAAATGAGCGTAAATCCCGCACGTATACTGAAGATACCGAAAGGTTCTCTGGCGCCGGGCTGCGATGCCGACATCACCGTCATCGATCTGAATAAGGCATGGACGGTTGACACGGACACATTCCGATCAAAGGGGCGTAACTGTCCCTTCCACGGCTGGGACCTCACGGGGAAGGCGATACTGACCATAGTCGGCGGAGACATCAAGTACGCACTATGAGTATCACAGCATCGCCCGACAATAGATACCCCCGGCTAAAGCCGGGGGCCTTACAACAATTGCAGCTTCCAGAAGTTAATCCCGGCAACACTGAGGATGGCATTGATACGGTCCCCATCAATGCCTTTCAGACGGCCACGATTCATTCGATGCTCTCGCTTTAAATGTAAAAATTAACCAGCCACTCACCGAGGAGCAACGGGTAGCATTACTACAACAGGCAGCATAAACCGGGGATATCAATGGTTCCACTGCTTGAAATGGCGAACGTTATTTGACGTGATCTTCAGGATCAACTTTATAACTTTCACAGACTACACGGAGGTCTTAAATGGAAAAACTTCTTTCGAAATTCTATGAGAGAGAATGAACTACCCCGCCGCAAGCAGCGGGGTATCTTTAAAAGCAATGAACGCCCCAAGGGGCGGGGAATAAAACCCTACTGTGATTAAAATGATGTCAAATTCGTCTGGTCAACCGAGTCGAGGTCATCACATATTATAAACATCTTGCAATAACAACTCTTTGTATCTGATTGGTACCTTCAACAATCTGGAGTATTTTTGCGTCTCGCATATGCCTTTCAACAGAATAATCTTTCATATACCCATAACCACCAAGAATCTGAACTGCATCCGTGGTCACACTCATGGCAACATCTGTTGCCATCAACTTCGCCATTGAAGCTTGTTTAATGGATAATGGATTGTCTTGATCGATCGAATATGCAGCCTGATAGCAAAGAAGTCTTGCTGCCTCAATTTTGGTTGCCATGTCTGCAAACATCCATTGAATCCCTTGAAAAGTGAATATAGGTTTTTCAAACTGAATCCTTTCTTTCGAATATGCAAGAGCCTCCTCAAAAGCGGCCTGAGCAATCCCTACAGCAATACTCCCTATACTGATCCGCCCTATATCCAGAGCAGATAACATTTGCGCCATTCCTTGACCTTCCCTGCCCCCTAAAAGATCTTTTGTCGAGACGTTGCAATCAGTAAAAAGCAATTCTGTTGTGGGAGAACCACCGTAACCCATTTTTTTCTCTTTTTTCCCAATCGAGAAACCAACAGCATCTTTGTCCACCACAAAAGCACTTATTCCCTTCGCGCCTGCTTCTTTCCCTGTTCTCGCAAGAACAATATATAAATCCGCTTCACCGCCCGTGGTAATAAATACCTTGTTCCCATTAATTGAATAAAATCCGTCTTTTTTTTCTGCTGTTGTCGTCAGGGATGCAACATCAGATCCGGCACCAGGTTCCGTTAATACTAAAGCCCCAATTTTTTCTCCCTTTGCCAAAACAGGCAAGTATTTTTCTTTTTGTTCCTCAGTTCCAAATTTCTCAAAGTAATATTGCACTGTCTGGTGCACCGAATAAGTTCCTGCTGTTGCCAAACAAGCCTTTCCAATCTCTTCCATTACCACTATATATGTAACGTGATCCAAGCCTAACCCGCCATATTCCTGCGAACAGGTTATCCCAGTAAAACCAAGCGCTGCCATTTTTTCGAATTGCGCTCTCGGAAATATTTCCTTTTCATCTGCTTCGCCGGCAAGAGGCTTTAGTTTTGCTTCGGCAAATTTTCTGGCCATCTCTTGAATTGATTTTTGTTCTTCACTAAGTTCAAAATCCATCTATCCCCCCAGAATCTCTAACGCACACACTCATGAATCCTATCATAGTAAGAATCATCTCATAGCAAGAGCATCGGCGTTGTCTTGACGCTAAAATAGCGAATGAACATCAGCCATTCCGTGTGGAAACAGCTGATGTTCACTGAAAGATTGCATTATCTCCGCTTGTACAAACCAGCAGCAAAACTCAATCCCATGCGTTATTTATTCATGAGCTTTTCCCACCCTTTTTCTGAAACGTCTGCCCATTCCCAGAAATCCATTTTTTCATACAATCTTTCCGTTCTTAATATAATATCTGTGGGGTCAATTGTTTTCATAAAATCAACTTCTTCAATAGTCGGTCGTTCCGTTTCTTTAAGATCATTTGCAACTTTCAGATCCCATGATACGTTGTCCTTTATTTCTTCCACTGTCACTCCCGGATGGAGACTATCAAGATACATCTCTTTTGTACCCTCATCAAACCTGAAAATACATTTCTCCGTAATAACTGCGGCGGGTCCACCTCCTACCAATCCTGTCTCCTTGCGACTATTCCCTCCCGTAAGATGACCAGGCGAAGTTATATAATCTATTTTATTTAAAAATCTTTTCTTTTCTAATCGCATCATAATGACGGTTCGGCCCGCACTTGATGCAATATCGTTGGCCCCACCACTTCCAGGCAATCTCACTTTAACGTTCGGATAGACGTTATCTCCTAAGATTGCGGTAGTATTAAGATTTCCGAACTTATCGATCTGAGCGCCACCCAATATACCCAACGTCAGGTAGCCTCTTTGGAGGTCAGAAAATACCCA
>JAUSPR010000073.1 GCA_030655715.1 Thermoplasmata archaeon | reverse complement strand
GAGAACATATCAGGCTTGGCCAGCATATCTTCTTTTTTCTTGAAGATGAGATATTCCATGAAACTGAGAGAACCCACGGACAGTTCCTCCATTCGACCGGCCAGGCTTTCTCTTGCCTTCTCTTTTATGAACAATGATGCTGAACCCGAAACTATGAATTTGAGGTTCTTATAGTGGTCATAGAAATATTTTATTTTGTTCTGCCAATCGTCAAGTTTTTGTATCTCGTCTAGAAAAATGAAATATTTGTCTTTCGAGAAGGCGATTTCCTTGCCGATCCTGCGCTCGTATTCCTGCACAATATCCCGAATAGAAGGCCGGTCCTCGTCAAACGAGTAATAGACTATATTGGCTCTGGGGGTTCCGTTATCAATCAGATGGTCGATAAACTGTTTCATGAGCGTGGTCTTGCCGGTTCTCCTTGTGCCGGTGAGGACACATATTCGCCGGTGATTCAACGAATTCACTAGCTTGTGAAAAACATCCCTCCTTTGGGGGTAGTCATAACTGAAACCCTCTCGCCAGTGGAAGTTATGGCTCTCAAGATACATGGTAAGGACTATATTTCGACAAGTATATATATTTTATGCTATGTGTGCATCGCATGTATTTGAATTATATGCTTCATGCATATAGCATTAATCGCGATTATAATCAAAGAAACGCATCGGCACCTTGGCACCCCGGCCCTTCCCGACCGGCTCGACCACGCCGAGGGAGACCGGCTTGGACCTCTGTAAACTACCAGCCCTAAAATGGCTGGAAGTTTACATGCATAGGCCATGCACCTAATTTATCAAAGCCATTTAGCTTTGATTTAATATGTGAGATGTTGCACGGTGCATGGCGGTCTACCACGCTTTTACTGTTCATGCCGATTCATCTCAGCCCTGAAGGACTGAGCTTTCTCGGCATTTGTACAGTAATCTCAAATCCCCACAATAATCGTCTTCCTGTCCTTCAGATACACTTCAGCCATGTCCAGGTTCTCTATCCCGATTGCATCGGCAATGGCCTTGGGTATGGTTATCATGTATGAGTTGCCGCGCTTGGATATCTTGACCTTCTCATGCTTCTGGGCCTGGAGGAACAGGTAGGCCTTTTCCAGTTCCCCGGGGCTCAGCATTTCATATCCACATTTGCATCTCCAGCCTGTTACCCCTAGGCCGCTGACGTTTATCATCATGGGCTCAGCGTCACCGTCACATTCGGGGCATACCAGGGGTTTTTCTTCCAGTTTTTTCTTGGTCATTTTCTCAACCTCTTTTTTCCTATATGTTTTATCAGCCAGGTTTCTTCACCATCCCAGCGAGAATAGCTGGGGACAAGTTTCACGAATATTACGAACTTGTCTTTTCTCACCATCCGTCCAATTTCGCCTTTCGTCATCATTTTATCCTTGTAAACTACCAGCCCCTAAAGAGACTGGCGTTTGTTGCCAGGGCTGGAAGTTTACCACATGGCAGTTGCATACCTGATTCATCGAAGCAATATGGCTTCGATATTCGATGCCAATGTATTCACGGTATGCAACGGTGGATCGACGACTGCTCATACCGATTCATCTCAGCCCGGAAGGACTGAGCGTTCTCGGCATTTGTGCAGTAATCTTCGCCATCAAGGATTATTGTTTCCACGAAAGAGGGTGGAACATCGTGACGAGCCATATCCTTCAGAGCATCGTAACTTGGAACACACAGTTTCTTCTTGTATCTCAGATTGAACATTATTTGTTCCCCGTATAAACAGTATGTATAAACAGGTAGTTAAAACTTTCGATGTCAGGGAGAACCCTGCGCGTCCTTCATGGCCTTGACACACCGTTCGCGCTGCGCAATTGCCTGTGGATGGTCGCCTGCCAGCTTCAGGGCCTTGTCGTAGCATTCCAGCGCGTCTGTCTGTTTCCCCAGTTTGGCCAGGGACACCCCGCGGTCGCACCATGCGTCCACGTGCTGGTCGTTTAGTCCGAGTACCTTGTCCAGCAATTCCAGGGCCTTTGCATAGTTGCCTTTCTTGAGTAGGATGTTGGCCTTGCCATACATGGCTTCGATATGCTCCGGACGCAGTTCCAAGACTCGCTCGAAATGCTGCATCGCGTCAGGGTAATTTCCCTTGACACCGTTGATAACGCCAGATATGTAGAGCGCGTCAATGTAATTCGGGCGCAGCTCTATCGAGTTTTTCAGAAGTGCCAAACCTTCATCGTACAACCTGGACTTGGCTAATTCCACGCCTTGCCTGAACAGGGTCTTGGCATCCTCCAATTTTACTTTCTCCTCTTGCAGGAAACGACTTGTTTCTTCAATCGCGGGGCTGAGTGCGGCCAGTTTCTCATAGCAGAATATGGCCTCCTCATACCGGCCCAACTTGTTTAGCGCAGTGGATTTCGAGCGCCAGACATCCTCGGAATTTGGATTAAGTTCGATTACCCTATCAAAACTCTCAATCGCATCCTGATATTTCTTCTGGGTACCCAGTATGATGCCCTTGACGCTCCATGCATCTGCGTAGGCCGGGCGTTTTTCCGTTACCTGGTCCATGGCCAGGATGGCTGCTTCGTACTCGCCCTTCGACGCCAGAATCATGCCACGGCTGAACAAGGGGCCGACCCAGTCAGGCTTCAATCTGATTGCCGCGTCAAAGGCCTGAATGGCCTCGTCGAACTTCTCGATCCTGGAAAGAAGCACGCCCTTGGTCATGTGCGTTACCACGTCATCCGGAACCTGGCTTAGTCTATCATCAAGTGCAGCAAGCGCGCTGCCATAATCACCCATCGTGGCCATGCGAAGTGCGCCATCTCGCAATTTGGCGCTGCTGGCGGCAAGCCGCTCCTCTCCGGGCCTGGCCTTAATGTCGGTTGACTCGAGCAAGGGCTGGCCCCTGGCTGCCGGTCCGAATACAATGCCGGTGCTGGGCAGGTTGACGAGTGGAATGGGCCGAACTCTCTTATCCTTCATGGATATTAGCAATATTTTTCTCTCCATCCAGGCATCAGCATTTGTGGGCTTGAGTTCTATGGCCATGTCAAAGCAATACAAAGCTTCCTGGTCGCGGCTGCCAGCCATGGAAAGCGCCTTGCCCTTCTGGAACCAGGCATCCGCAAACTGGGGTTTCAGTTCCACAGCCCGGGTGAGAGATTTTATGGCTTCAGGAATGTCGTCGTTCATCAGCTCGGCCTTGCCTTTGTTGAACCAGGCAATTTCATAATTTTCATCGGCATCCAGGGCCCTGGTATAACTCTCGATTGCTTCCTTCACGGGAGCGCCCATTCGTATCAGGGTGTTTCCCCGGTTGTTCCAGCCTACCGGACTGTTATCTATCTTGATGGCTTCATCATGGCTTCCCAGGGCTTCAGAATATCTCTTGAGATGGGTTAACCCCAGACCTCTTCCGCTGTGCGCGGTCGCCAGTTTAGGATTAATTTCCAGAGCTTTGTCAAAGCATTCGACAGCCTTGGCCCACATGCCGAGCCGAAGTTTGGCAGAGCCAGAGTTTGACCAGACCTTGGCGTTCTTTGGTTCGATGAAAAGCGCCTGCTCGTAATATTCCACGGCCTCGTCGAACTTTCCAGCGATGTATTTTGCATCGCCTGCCGTGACCCAGCCATCAATCTGAAGTGCAAGGCGCCGTTCGATTGTGAAGGACAGTGCACCGATAAGGGAAATGCCGAACCCGAAATACCCGACCAGCAGATCCCGGTTGCTGTAATTCAATGTTCCTAACTCGTGAAGTGGCATGAACAACATCATGAGAATGCCGAAAAGCCACAACGAATAGTAACCGGCAAGTCTGCTGGCCTGGCTCTCTTTCACCACGAGGATGCCAATGCCGAGTATTGCCAGGGCAGTGCCCGGCGCGGCAAGGCCGAGAAAGAGTATCCTGCCTGTTCCCTCGGACTCGTAAACAAGCGAAGAATAAGAGACCATCAGGCAGCCGACCAGTACCATCAGGATTATGAAAAATATCCTGGATTCCAGCCTGATATTGTTTAGGGAGAAAAGGACCAGGCCCAGGATGAACGAGCCAATAAGAATGACAATGAAAATCATGTTGAAAATGTCAACCAGGGATTGCTGCCAGCTTCCGATGCTTACGGATATCGCGACCATGACCGCGAGCGCGGCCTCGCTCCAGATAACTGCGCGGCCTATGGAGGTCTCCTTCATGCCGAACGATGCAAGAAATGGTTTGCTGGCTTTCTCGGACCTACCTTTCATCGGTTATTTCCCTCTTAAGGTAGTATGGAAAAGGATGTATTAAATTAACTTCCCGAAAACTATCAGCCCCCCTCAAGAAGCTTGCGTTTCGAACCGGGCTGGAAGTTTTCGTGCGTAGGCCATGCATCAAATTAATCAAAGCCATTTAGCTTTGATTAAACATGTTCTCGCCCACATACCGCAATCTTTAGATTTGCGGATACGGGCGCTTTCTATGCAATTATTATTGCGTGTGTTATCCGCGAATTATTTCGCCAAGACTTAAGAGGTACTATTGCATTTCGGGTTATGGCACTGAATAATGAAGACCTACGAGCGATAGTGGTTCGTGTTGTGGATTATGATGTTA
>JAUSPR010000102.1 GCA_030655715.1 Thermoplasmata archaeon | reverse complement strand
GTTCATGCAAGGTAGTGAAGTTTCCGGAAGTATAAAAACAAATTTCCTAATTAATTCGATAGTTCCATGTTTGCCAGTCCCTTGGCCGCTCCCTTAATCCCAAGGTAGAAAATGAGCACTGCCGCATCAAGTGAGAGAAGTAATGCCAGGAACCCGAGAATCTTGTCAGAAAAAGCCAGCGCGAGCGGCGGCAGCAACAGGGCGGTGGTAAGGAACAGTATGAGCAGCATGAAAGTGTACATTGTCATGACATCGGGCGCGTTTCCCGAAGATTCATCGAAATTCGGAGCTTTTGCGCCATGCCAGATTCCTATTCCCACTGCGGTGAGAAACATCACGGTCGCGCCTATGCCAGTGAACAACATCGCAACAGGCGTTAAACCGGAGACCAGGGGAATGGGAATTGCCACACAAACCACGACAAACGGCAGCATCAGCATAACAGCCAGCGCCTTTCCCATTACAATCTCTCTCTCCATTACTGGCACGGTCTTGTAGACCCAGGCACTTTTTCCGTCATGGCTGAATGCCCCCAGAGCCGGAACAAGTCCCAGGGATACGACCGACAAATAGAGAGCCAGGCCGACCACCAATATGGGAATAAAATCCAGAAAAAAACCGGGAAACTCGAGAAAATCCTTGAACTGGTCATAGAAATATATTGCGAACACCAGCAATCCCACGAGTGTTATCGCGTTACCGACGCCTTCGCGCTTGCGCAGAAGTGTCCTAACCTCGGTATCGTACACGGAGAAAGTGGCAGTACCGAAATATTTTCTGACCAATCTAGCACCCCAACCGATTTTTCCTCCTCTCCTGGAGGCATGCTGCGGTGAACGCGACCCTGTCATGGTGTTCCATGATTCCAGAAGCAGTAATGCGGAAATCGGAATCCCGATAAGGGAAAGAACCGCGAGAATTCCCAGCGTCTGGGTAAGCTCCCAACCCGAGTACCGAAACTGACTCATAACAAGATAAATCATGGACATCACAGGCGAGAAAGCCGCGCCCGCAATCAGCTTTCTGGGCCAGCTGTTCAGGCCACTTAAAATCGCATATGTGAATCCGACCACGGATGCCAGCACCGAGAGCAGGATAAGATTCAGCACAATGTCCGGCGGAATCACGAAATACATGAACGGATGGATGAATGTCATGGCGGTCATGGTTCCGAGACCAAAAGCCAGCAATGCCAGGTTGAAGGTGATAATCGAAAGAAGTTTGCCCAGAACAATACTCCAGGTCCCGAAAGGTTGAATGAGAAGAAAAACGCTGGCAGGCCTTTCCACCAGGTAATGGTACGTGTCGAGGAGAGATTTACCCATGAACACCAGGAAGAACAGGAACAGCACATCATTCAGGTCCAGGGGAAAGCCCTCTATTTCTCCGGAACGGCTGATGAAGGCTATCAATCCGACAACAGAACCGAATGCCGTAAGCATGATGACAATAGACCAGCCAGTGTAAATCCTGCTCTTTTTGGTCCGCTTTTGCAGGTTCCGATAACCAGTCAGGGCGTCCGCATAAAACATCTCCAGAATGGGCGAAACCAGGCCATCACCCGCCTTCCACCAATGTGACGAACGCATCCTCCAGGGTTGCGGCGCCCAGGCTTTTCTTCAGCTTATCGGGAGTATCCAGGCCGACAATTTTGCCATTGTGCACGACCGCGACACGGTCGCAGAGACTATCGGCGATCTCAGTAACATGGGTGCTCATCAGAACGGTATGGCCTTTAGCGGTATAATCACGAATCCAGGATTTCACCATCTTGGAATACCTCGGGTCCAGGCCGCTTGTCGGTTCATCCAGTATGAGAATGGGCGGTTCATGGAGCACCGAAGAGGCAAACGCGACCCGTTGCCGCATGCCCTTGGAATAAGTGCCGATCTCCAGGTCCAGGAAGTCCCCGAACTCAAGGATATTGATGTAAGAATCAACCCGTTTTTCCAGTAATTCAGCATCCATGCCCCTGAGCGTGCCCAGCATGTTCATGAATTCCCTGCCGGTGAGTTTCTCAAATAAATTCGGCATCTCGGGGAGATAGCCAATGCGCCGTTTCACCTCAAGTTGATTTTTGGTCACGTCCAGGTCATCCACTAGGGCAATGCCGCCTGTCGGCTTCAGAATGCAGGCTAAAATCTTCATGGTGGTAGTCTTGCCAGCGCCGTTCGTGCCCAGCATGCCGAATACCTCGCCGTTTTCGACCTTGAAGGTGACGTCGTCCACGGCCTTGACATTGCCAAAATGTTTCGTGAGATTGCGCACTTCCAGCATTTTTACTCGGACTCCTTGGTTCCAGTCACGTGATGGAGTTACAAGTTAATTATGATAACGCCTTTTTAACCCCTCATAGGCCCAGGAACATTCGAAATGAGACTATTCCACCAGGATCGCGTCCCCGGCCTTCCTGAAGTCCGTGTCCAGGGTCAATAATTCCTGATTGATGGACCGGGCGCTGGCCAGGATAATACCGTCCATCAAGCTGAATTTTTTGATGTTCATCTTCCTCATTTTGAATTTTATCTCCGAGGCCTCAAGGCAAATTTCCTCATTCAGAGGAATAATGTTGACAATCTCCTTCAACAATGCAATCCTTTTCTCGGGGTCCGAGCCATTGGCTAGATACCAATCCCCAATCTCCCCCAGCTGGACAATGGAAATGAAAAGCGGCTCATCGACAATGTGCTTGAGAATTTTATCTATTCGCGGCACGTCCTTCGGTCCCAGCAATAAATCAATAATAATGGTGGTGTCCAGGAACATCAGAACCTGTCCCCTTTATCGCGCCTGAACGGTTTCTTGCCTCTCTCGATGCCAATCAATTTCATCAATTTCTCATTCCTTGTCCCGAGACTGGAAGAAGGTATGGCCACATGGATGACATCGCCCTGGCCGAACCCCAGTTCCTCCAAAAGGTCATTTGGAATTATGATTCCCAGAGAGTTGCCGACACGGCGTAGTTTGGCTTCGAAGACATCTGCCATGAGGTATGTTATAACGTTATAACGATATAAATGTTTGGTTTTCTGCTTAGGCCCTAACCATCCCCTAACCTTGCGCCCCTCCGCTGGCCGTCCCCTACCTGCTCGGGACACCAAGTAATTCATCTTCAGTAAATGAAAGAATATTCGAAGGTTTATACGATGGATTGTCATAAACATGAGATGCCAGATAAAAATTATATGAATCAAATGAGGAATTAAGAGGGATAAACATACTACCGTTGAACATATTGCTGATTCGCACGTCAAAACTATAAGAATAACTCTCTCCTGGCAATAACAATTCTGTTGGGCCGATGTCTCCATCACCATGACCATAACTACAGTTTATTTGAGTGCCATTCGCAATCCAATACCAAGGAACCTCATAATTAAGGGCTCGATAATCTGAGGGACGAATATTCTTGGGTTCATCTGCAATATTCGTGATATTTACATCAATGAATAATGTTCTATTGCCAGTGTTGTTTTCGAGACGAATG
>JAUSPR010000096.1 GCA_030655715.1 Thermoplasmata archaeon | reverse complement strand
GTTCTGATAAGGATCAACGGATTGTAGATATAGTGATTTTCGATTTGGTGATTGACGGAACGGCATATTGCCAGCAACAATCTAAAATCTACAATTAACAAATCTACAATTTCACGAGCAAACTTCAGAAGACTGAACTCTTACCTTATTTGCTAAACTATATATATTATAAATCCATTATGAACTTAAAATAGCGTGGGGGCATCCTTTGGACATATTAGATGCAGAATCCGCAGAACGGATATATCGGGAATTATACAAGACCCTTGGAAAGGCAATAGGACCACAGATGGCTAGGAACATCCTGAAGATGGGCGAAGGTGACTTCGACAAGGGTAACCCCTCCAAATCTCTGGAGAGTCTGAATGCATCCCTGGTCACGGCTTTTGGAAAGGCCACAGCTCAGGTCATGGTCTCCACATCAGTGAAGAGTGTATTCGAAGGGGAAAGGGCGCAGCTCATACTAGGTGAACTGAGCCGGCTTGGCATACTGGGCGATTGAGATGAACGAACTTGGCACTAATGTGTTGAAGGTCATGGAGAGCAGTTCGCTGGGGAGAATGAGTATATACGTTCTCACCAAGCAGAGCGAGGTCCTGGGAATTGACATGGAAAACATATCCCCGGAAGACGTGACCAAGCTAGCAAACAGGTTCAAATCAGTACTTCCATTCTTCCTGGGCGAGGAAACCGATGAGGTTCTTGTCCAGATTCGCAGAGTGACAAATAGCATATCGGCGGTGACGACATGATAACAAGCAGAGTACCAACAGGAATTCCGGGATTGGATGAATTGATAAGCGGCGGTTTTGCCGGGAACACAGTCAACCTTGTAAGCGGACCAGCAGGTAGCGCCAAGAGCTTGATGGCCCTGCACTACATTTACAATGGAGTGAAGGACAAGGACGAGACTGGCATTTATGTTACATTGGAAGAACCAAGGGAGAACATTCTGCGGGCCATGGCTGCCTATGGAATGGACATCACCGAGATGGAGAAAAGCAGTAAATTCATTCTTCTGGATCTTGGTGAGGTAAGGCGCAGGGTCAATGCGACCGAGGAGGAAGGCGTTATCGGCTTCGGTGCGCTCATCGAACTACTAAAGAACCTGATGGAATTCACTGGAGCAAAGAGGTTTGCCCTGGATTCCGTAACGGCGGTCGGCCTCTACTACGAGGACTCTCCTGGCTTACTGAGGAGAGAGCTTTTCAAGTTTGCAGGATTCCTGAAGGAGAGGGACATTACCTCGCTTCTTATCACCGAGTCAATAGAAAACGGCCAGCTCACCAGGTACGGCATAGAGCAGTTTATAGCGGATTCTTTCATTGTCTTTGGCCTGGAGGACATGAAGGGCGAGCTTAGAAGAACCATCACCGTAAGGAAAATGAGGTTCACCAAACACGATACTATGAAGCACCCCATGCTCATTACCTCCAGTGGAATCAATGTGTCGGCCGAGTCCAAGGTTTTCTAAACCGGGATTGGCTGACTGGGGGTCAGGATGCCGGAAGGAAGACTTCATTCATTTGCAGGGCTGCTAGAATCGATATTTCAGGAGAACCGTGAGCTACTGCTAGAGCTAAATGTTCAGAATGTCATTCGCAGATTCATAAATGAGAATCCTGTGATTGCGGGTTTGTTGGTGGATGGGGAGCTTCATGTGAATACCGAAGCTCTGGCTGATGAGACTGAATCCTTGCTGGCGCTCGGTGCCATGGTTTTCACGGTCAAGGAATACCTGGAAATTTTTATAGGCGCATCAGAGGCGGACACGCGTATCAGCATTGCTATAACAAAATTCAGAAATTCATCCCCCGAATCTGCTATCCAGACAATCCTGCATATCTTTCCCGATATCTTCAAAATTGGTTCCATAAGTCCGGAAGCCAGCCTTGAAAATTTGGATGAACTCGAGAAAGTCAAACGTATATTTCTTCATATCCTTTCAAAGGTTGCTGGCGATGCAAAGAATGGCATGATTGCCCCAATGATTACACATCTGATGAAATTGCCATGTGTGGCCTCGATTTCGGATGACATGGTTTACATGGAGTTCTCCCCGGAAATCAGCGTCCAGGATGCGATATCCCAGCTATCTGAAGCTGTTTTGAAAATTGGTATTCCAATCAAGTTGGCCAAAGATGTGCTTCAATTGTATGGCACCATTCCCGAGGAAATGGGGATATTGTCTATCATTTATGGCGGTGCTCTTTCCGGACATAGAAAATTCGGATGTCAGCCCATTGATGCACTTTTAAGAAACGGCCTAGGCAAGGATAGTACAATCATTCTGGAAGCGTCGGCTGGTGTGGAAAAGGAAATACTATCTGGTTTATTCATCAAGGAGGGCCTGGACAAACAGGGTTGTACCATTGTGGTCACCACTGGCTGTTCTATATCCTCCATCAAACGTGGATTGAAAGTTCTTGGTGCGGACGCGGAAAAAGCGGAATCCGAAGGCCGCCTGATTTTTGTGGACTGGTACTCCAGATACACCGAGAGGATAACCAGCATTGACGAGGTCGGTTCGACAATCAAGGTCTCGAATGACCTCACAAATTTGGCAGTCGGCATTGACATGGCCTTGAGGAAGGCAAGCGTCCACTCGCATATCAGGATGGTCATGGACATTGCATCACCCACGATTGTGACTGAGGGATTCGACAGAGTACAGGATGTCCTCAACTCCATCCAGGCAAAAATGAAGAAGGCCTCCTGCAATGGTCTGGTGCTGATTAATCCGTCAATGCACCCGAGGGACCAGGTAGGTCTTCTGGAGGACATATTTGACGGTACCATGTCCATTGAAAGGACAATAGAACACGGAAAGATACAATCAACATTCAGGATTGCCGCATTCTCAGGCGGTTCTTTCAGCAGCGTAAGGCTGGGTATGGCGGTTACAGAA
>JAUSPR010000088.1 GCA_030655715.1 Thermoplasmata archaeon | reverse complement strand
TGATTACCGGAGGTCATGTTCTCAGTTCTGATTTTTGTGCCGTTCGTTGTTTATTTCACCTATCTTGCCCGGAAGGTCTCCAAAACCCTGGAGCGGATTGACAGGCGCCAGGACATTATTGAGAGCAAGGACGAGGCTGGGAAAGAATAATTGTGTTGAATGCAACTTTAAGCATTTTCAAGCAGAGCATTCGAGTATGGCTCGGTAACAATTCCTAGCTAAATCGAGAGCCATCTGGCTTGCAGTATTCTGATAGCAATCGGTGAATGCAAAACTAAATGATAGCAATCTGGCGCATTCGCCATGAATCAGCAGTCTGGAAGCAAAAAGATTCACAGCGTCTGCCGGTAATCGGCATATTAAAATCAATAGTGATTACCGGAGGTCATGTTCTCAGTTCTGATTTTTGTGCCGTTCGTTGTTTATTTCACCTATCTTGCCCGGAAGGTCTCCAAAATCCTGGAGCGGATTGACAGGCGCCAGGAAATTATTGAGAACAAGGATGATACCAGGAAAGAATAGTTGATTGCACCCCCGTCGTTCCAAAACCGAGTTTTGGATGCCGAATAAAACCAAATGTCCTCTTGTTGCACGTAGTTCCAAACGTCCGCCAGGACTTTGGATGGAGGATAAATTTGGATGCCAGATAAATTCGCCATGAGTAGGCGTTTCAGGAACAATCACTCTCAAATGAATGCAGGTAATCATCATTTTAGAAACGGTGAGATTACCGCTCCGCAAACCCGGCAATGTCGGCAACTGTGAGGATTCGTGCTCCGGGGACTGGCTCCGCACTCTTCGCCGCGATTATGAAACGCTCCTTTCTGCCGGGGCCACCGAACTTGACCTTCTTTGCCTTTTCTTTGAGGTCAGATAAGATTCTGGCGCCTTCCCTGGCATCAAGGTCCGACCATTTGCATTCCACGAAGGTCACTTCATGCCCGTTCAAAGCCACAAGGTCAATCTCATCCTTCCCGTCCCACCAGGGACCGAGCTGCGTGAAGCGAAACTGATCGGCCCTGGCCATGGCGATAAGTGTGCTCTCCACCACCGTCTCGAATGATTGACCCATGAAACTGTTGAAGTCCCTGTCAAGAGAATCCACCAGCCCGGTATTCAGGCCCTGCCGTATCTGCTGAAGGTTCGGGAAGATGAACCTGAAATAGAAACGGAAGAAGTTGTCCTTTATACGGTACCGCCCCCTGCGGGAATTATCCGATTCGGTAATCGGCAACCTCCGATGGACCAGGTCAAGTTTCTCCAGCATTTCCATGTACCCTAGCACGGACGTTCTCGGGATGCCGACCCAGGTTGCGATTTCGTTGGGTGTTGCACGACCATGCGAAAGGGCCTTCATGAGGGAAAAATACGTTCTTGGCTCCCTTACCTCGGTCTTGAGAAGAAGTTCGGGTTCATCCAGCAGCATTGAGCCTGGTGCAGCGATATTCTTGACTATGTTATCCCTCAGCGTCTTCTTCGGGTCCATTCTGAGCAGGTATTCTGGCGTTCCGCCCACCACTGTGTAAAGCCTGAAATAATCCTCCCAGCCCATCAATGGGAAGAATCCTTTTGCCTCAATGGGCCCCAGGGGCTGCAGCTTGTACTGTCCGGCCCTTCTCCCGTAAAGTGGACTTTTCACGGCAAGGACTTCCGACTCCATGGAACTCACCGTGGAGCCTGACAAAATGATGTGCATGTCCCCCAGGTGGTGCTGGTCCCATTCCGCCTGAAGGACGGACGGGATGCTTTTGTTGGCATCGCATAGGTATGGGAACTCGTCCAGTATCAGAAGAAATGGCTTATTCTGCCTTCTTTTGTCAAGGTAACGAAGCATATCTCTGAAAGAATCAAAGGATGCCCCCTGAAGTGCTGGGTCATTGTAGTGTCTTCCCAGCTCTTCCGAGAAGTTCCTCAATATCGCTTTCTCTGTTTCCTTCGTGGCGAGAAGATATACTGATTCCTTTTCCTTCGCGAACTCGGTGAGAAGTCTTGACTTGCCCACACGACGCCGGCCCCAGAGGACAAATATACCCCTCTGTTTCATGAGAAAGGCATTTAAAATACCAAATTCCATCTCACGGTCAACAAATTGTATGTTCATAAGTAGTATGTATACGATAATACTATTTAAATATTTTTAATGAGAGAGTGGGGAATCAGCTCCTCTTACCTGTAATTATGAAATTAGTAGAATTCACATTAGGATAATAGTGATTATACTAATTATAATTTGACGATTGGGACTAGAATATGCAGACTAATGCACGCCAACACCCCGTGCTCCCACCGCCCGCGTTCCAGACCGCCTTCTCCTCAAAGTAAGGCCGGACACGGTACGCGAGGAAGAGGACGGCACGCCAATTCCGGAGCCGAGTTCTTCATCCGTTTAAAATATCGAAGCCGGAAATCCAGGCCGCATAGCACCCCATGCCCTCGCATATACGGCACCTTGTCCTGGTTCGGGAAAGAAGGCCACCCACCCAAACCATTTTATTCGAGCTTATCCCTGTTGGGGACATGCGCATCATCCTGGTCGCCGTTCTGATAACACTGCTCGCGTCCTCCGCAATGGCCATGGAGCCGCAGCTTCTCACGGGCGGGGCTGTCGCGACCGGCTCTGGCACTGACTACGTGTTCACCGTGACATACAAGGGCAATACAACAGCCAGCGACGTTTCGGTGGTTGTCAATGATGTATCCTATTCCATGCAAGAACTTGATCCGCAGGACACGGTCCTCACCGATGGCAGAGTGTATTATGTCGAAGCAAGCCTCGATTCCGGCGTTAATACGTATTCCTTCAAATGCACCGATGTGCTTGGCGCGACCAACACAACCGCCACTAAATTGCTCATTGTTAAGGAAGTATCGCCGTTCGGGTTCACCCACATGGACGTCATGTTCTCGGTTTTGATTTTTGTGCCGTTCGTTGTTTATTTCACCTACCTGGCCAGGAAAGTAACAAAAACGCTGGAACGGATTGATAGGCGCCAGGAAATTATTGAGAACAAGGACGAGGCCGGGAAAGAATAGTTGTGTTGAATGCGCCCCCGTCGTTCCAAAACCAAGTTTTGGATACCGATAAAAACCAATTTCACTGGCCCTACGCAACATTTATAATCTAATGCTACAATACTGTATTAAGGTGAAGAAATGTCATCGTCAGAACTGATGCAGGAACTCAAGATAATCAGGGAAGAATTGCAGTACATTAGAGAACACATGGTGGACACGGATATGATCCTAACTCCCGATGAAGAAGAACTGCTGGAAGAGAGTCTGCAGGATTACCGGGACGGGAAGACCACGAAGCTTTCCGACCTGAAGAGGGAAGACGATTGAGCTTTGAAGTGGTGCTGGGCAAGAAGGCCGAGCAGTTTCTCAAAAGTTGCGAAAGGGAACTCTACGACAGAATTATCATGAAACTCGGGAAGCTGGAAGAGGATCCTTTCCCGCACGATATGAAAAAGATCGTCGGCACAAAGGAGAAGACGTTCAGAGTTCGGGTTGGGGATTACAGAATTCTGTATGTTGTTTATCTGGAGGATAACAACATTCTGGTGGCCAATATAGACAAAAGGCCGAAGGCGTACAAAAGTTGAGAGTTATGTTCTTGCGCTTTTGCGCTCGCCCCCACACCCATTCATAAACCTGATGGTCGCCCCCGTCGTTCCAAATCCCTCAGGACTTTGGATGCCGATAAAAGGACTTTGGATACCAGATAAATTCGGATGGAGATAAAACCGTGCGTGCCACTGCACTGAACCCGCTCTGAGATTATTATCGAAACAATTATATACTAAATCCCGTCTCCAGCAACATAATGTCAGTACTTCCGATTGCAGTGACACTTTTTTTAGCTATGGGTATCAGCGCTGTAGCAGCCCCCTGGTTCATTAAAAAGATGCGCGAGAAGAATCAAACCGTAACAGATTATTACAAGGCAGATAAAACGGAGTTGGCGAACAATGGCGGTATTCTTACGCTGTTCGTGGTCTTCAGCACCATCATCATCGCCCCCCTGGCCTTCAGAATTATTTTCAAGCTGGAGGTTGCGGCCTTCCCCACGGAGTTCACTGAAATTGACACGGCCATCCTGATGGTGATATTGCTGTATGCATTCTACGGCATCCTGGACGATTATATTGATGTCGGTCGGGCCTCGAAGATCCTGCTGCCCATCATGTTCGCCTACCCGCTGGTGCTCGCACTGAGCAGTTGGACACCCTGGGTTCCGGGCATTGGATTGCTGGATCTCACGCAGTTCAATATTTATGTTTCCGGTATCGGCACTCTTACTGGTTCTATGATGCTCAAATACATCATTCTCCCGGTTTACATCATGGTCGTGGCCAACCTGAAGAACATGCATGCCGGTTTTAACGGCTTGCAATCCGGTACCGCGTTGATAGTTCTCACTTTCATTCTGCTGAAATCATATCTGGAGAGCAATCTCGACAATATGTACACCATCGCGGCCCTTATAGGCGCGCAAGCAGTATTTTTCTGGCATAACAAATTTCCTTCCAAAATACTTGAGGGAAATATCGGCTCACTGGCAGTTGGCGCGGCAATAGGAGCTATTCTTGTATCCCAGCATTATATTTGGGCCGGTATGGTGATGCTGTTCCCGCACATACTCAATTTCCTGATGTACTTCTACTGGCGGATGATGAACCAAAGAAAGCCAGATGACCCCAAATGGCAGATTGTCAAGTTCGGAAAGGTCAGGGAAGACGGAACTCTGGAAGTGCCCAATCCATATACCTTGAAGTGGCTGCTGCCATACTATTTCAGAATGACAGAGTCTCAGGTAGTTTACTCGATGTATGTTCTGACACTAGTGTTCTGCGTGCTGGGCTTGTTCGTGCCCGGATGAGCATGAGTTCCTGTCTCCCGACCCCGTCGGAACATACGAAAACATTTTAAACCAAAACAATAGAGACAAAATCGTTTGGAACCGCACGTTCCAATAGAGGTTAAAAAAAAGGGGCAGAGCGTTCGGGTACCAGAGGCACCCAAGGTTGGAGAGAGATTCGCGCTGCCCAAGTGGGGAAGAGTTCATTGTCACTGAAATTGAATAGCGTAGAAACCTCTGGCTTCCCGTATCCAACTCCAATATTACATGGCTTCATAAGAATA
>JAUSPR010000076.1 GCA_030655715.1 Thermoplasmata archaeon | reverse complement strand
AGGCAACCAAGAAGAAAGGAAAAACAGATATCGAGAAGAAGCCTGAGAAAATGCCTGAACCAGAGAAGAAGGTAACCAAGAAGAAAGGAAAAACAGATATCGAAAAGAAGCCTGAGAAAACACCCGAACCTGTGAAGAAGGTCTCGAAGAAAAAAGAAAAGAGTGCGCCGGAACCGGAGAAAGCCGAGCCAAAGAAGCCTGGTAAGAAGGATAAAAAGGCAAAAATCGCAGAGGCAGTTGTTTCAGCACCAGAGAAAAAACCACAGAAGGTGGAAGAACCAAAAACCCTTGAGCCTAAAAAACCAGAGACAAAGCAGGCAATAAAGACAGAACCTGCCGAAGAACCTGAAAAGGTCGCGGTGAAAGAGGAGACAATCATTGAGGACGAACTTCCAATTATTCAGAAGAAAATGGACGAGCTCACCGAGGACGAGCTACATGTGCTTAATGCGATGAGTGGGGACGCAATGACAATGTCCGGCGTTCAATCAAAAGTAGGAAAGCACATGAAAAGGTTCGCGCTGCTCCGTGCATTACGCGTGTTAATAGATTCTGGTTACGTTGGCATAATCGCCAAGGGCCGGATGGAATTATATCAAAAAATCAAAGTCCAACAAATGGATAAAATGGATAATAAGAAAAATAAACAGGAGGTGAAGTGAATTGCTAGATGTAGCATTGGTCTCGCTTATTCAGGATATGAGCGAGAAGGCTGGTGTCGAAGGCACCATACAATACTGGGCTAGAGTAGGTGAAAGCCTGGCCAAGAGAATGGGCAAGGAAGCATACATGGGCTGGCCTTCTTTCAACGTGGCGTTGAGAGAGGGGCGGACTGCGTTCTCCATAGAGGGAAGTGTAACTGCCTTGACAGATCTGGCCATTACCGACGTCGATGGTGACGTGGTTGGGTACATTTATGCTCTGGAGACCTGTGTCTTCAACCCGACCATAGTTCGAATACGGTATAGCGTAGGCGAGCTTCCACGCGCTGACAGTGCGGTCGCAGAGGAGTACAATAACAGTGTTCGCGATACAGCGGTCTGTAATTTCTGCGTAATCCACCAGAGGTTCAGGGAAGAGGTTGCGAAGAACATTTCGATCGCTGACCAGAGCCTTGATTGCGTCCAACTGGCGAACAGAGGTTTTGCTGGTGAAACAAAAATTGCGGAAGATGCACTGAAGAAAATAGGCATCAATCCGGAATACGTCAGGAGCTTATTGAGAAACTACGCATGCGTGTACGCCATTATGATGCGCGGTGCCAGACTGAGGGGCGAGTCAGAGGAGGCTTAAACATGAGCGACAGAAGAAAATTCCTGATAGACGACAACCCGTTCGTGGACGTTGCAGCATGCCTGTTCCTTGAAGACATAGCTGATAAACAGGGCGCCAGCGGAATGAACAATTATCTGGTCAGTTTGGCCACATCCCTGGCAAAAAGCATGCCCGAGGAAGAGTACAGGACCTGGGACGAGTTCTTGGAGTCATTGGTGAAGGGCGAATCAATCATCTCGGCATTCGAGGATGTCATAACCATCACACCACATTGCGCTGTCACGACCAAGTGTCCGTTCACGAAAGGCTGGCAAGAGTACACCAAGAGAATTGGAACATTCTCCAAGATACATGCCGACGTTGCGGAGTACTACAACTCCGTTTACAAGCCAGGCGCAATCAATTCCATGTGCATCATCCACCAGACATTCAGAAATGCCGCGGCCGACAGAATCAAGGTTGCCGGTAAGCCGCTGAAAATCGCACAGATTGCAGCGGTCTGGGAAGATGGAAACAGGAAAATCGCTCCAGAAGAGTGGATGCCCATACTACTAGAAAAAGCACAGATATCGCGCACTGACCTGAACATGATACTCAGGAACAATGCCGACGTCTGGGTCATGTACACGGATTGAACAAACAAGAAAATACCGCGCCCTGTAACCCGGGGCGCGGCCATATTCATTAATCCAGCCGCGACCGAGCGACAGTAAATGAGTCGCGATGGCAGCCAGATTAGTGCCACAATACCGAGGACAGACGAAGGTGAACCATTGCTGGAACTCGCAAAGTCTGGAGATCTGACTTTCCACAAGCTCGAAGACGCATCAGAGGTAAATAAATTCAGGATTCTGGGCATGGAGGACGGACGGTTCTCGGGCGGGGGCTTCGAGTTCTTCCGGGGCCTCGGGATTATAGGTTATGAAAAGACGTTCAAGATATGGCTGAGGAAGTTTCCAAGGCCGATTTTCATCGTGGCAGTCAGGGGAAATGACATAGTATCATGGGTCTTTTTGGAGGAATGGGAAGATTCCGCAACCGACGGCATGGCCATCTGGGTACTCCGGGCGATCGAGACATTGCCATCAATGAGGAAAAGGAAGATAGGATACAAGCTGCTGCTGCTCAGCACCCAGCAATGTGTCGGCTATCTGGTGACAAAACCACTTACACCCGAAGCAAACAAGTTCTTCAAAGACGCAGGTTTCATGGAACCTGCCGAGTTCAAGAAGGCGCCGTTCGACCTGTCCAGGCATCCCGGTTATCTCATTCTGCCGCCCTACAAAAAGGCCATGCTGATGGAGAATTACGGGGAGCATTTCAGGTAATTTTCGGTATTCGAACCCTTCTATTCAAGATAATGGCAAACAGGGTTCGAACGTACTTGGAGTCGGGTTGGCTGGAATATAAAGATTTTGGACTTAGGGTAGGGGTAAGTGAAAATATAAAAAAATTGGCTGTCCCCGAAGGGGCAGCCATTCTGCCAATGTCCATCAGGACTTGGCATACCGACTAAAGCATTCCCAGTATCTCGGCCCCGTACTTCTGGGCACTGGCCTCTCCGATTCCGTATATGCCTTGGAGGTCCTCCATGGTCTTCGGGTCACGACTGGCTATCTCTGCCAGTGTCTTGTTCTTCAGAACGCAGTACCTGGGCTGGCCCATCTCCGCGGACTTCTTGTCGCGCCATATTTTGAGAACGGCCTTGCGCCTCTCCACTTCTTGGATGTCCAGGGTGGACTCAGCCTCAACCGGCACATCGCCGCCTGCCAGGACATCAAGCCCTTTGCTGGTTACGACCAGTACGGGAAACTCGGAATCCTCGACATATGCCAGGTAATTTTCCTGGATCAGCCAGTCCACCAGGCTGAGAACTTCCTTCATGCTCGTTTCCTTTGCGACGCCGTAGGTTCCAAGCTTGGAGATATTGATTGTCAGTATCTTCTTGGAGACGCTGCCTGTCAGGACCCTGGCGATGGTTGTGCGGCCGTAGTTTCCGCCTAGATCAAACACGCATTTCAGTATGGACATTGCCAGACTGTTGGTCTGATTGCCGGACGTTACGCCCTGCATTGCAATGAGCTCCGTGAACTGAAGGGTGAGCTGCTGCCCGTCCTCGGTTGTTGCGAAGAACTCAAGTTCTGCGTCTGCCATATTCCTGGCTATGCTTATCTCGGCCCCGCCGTCAATGTAGCACAGCGGTCGTACGCCGTTACTCAGGTTGTGCACGATTACCGTGCCATCTGGTCTAGCGGTGACCAGCACCTTTGCCTGGAACTCCTTGGTGACGGATGCATTGGCATATGTGCCGTTGCACTGGCCGACCAGTATGATGTTCTGGAGGTTCATTTCCTTGTTTTCGTTCGTGTTGCTATTTATTTCCGTTTTTGCGGTTTTGGTTTTCATTTTATTCACTTCTGCATCCCGTTGTTTTCTGTGGATGCAATGGCAAGATTCCGGGGTCAATATATAATGTAAATCAATTCAAGTTGCGTACATGTAGTAAGTTTTAATATGAATATCAGTTTCAAGGGCATAATTGACTAGAAAGCAAGTCCATGCAAAGCATGGATGGAGATGAAAAATGCAAGAACGCATAACCATGAACCACGGCGCCGGGGGTGAAGGAATGCAGAAGCTCCTTCACGACATCATACTGGCACCGCTGAAAGCACAGGGCATGGAAATCGGCCTTGAGCAGATGGATGATTCCGGAATAATCGACGATATCGTTCTGACCACGGACGGCCATACAGTGAAGCCGCTGTTCTACCCAGGAGGCGACATCGGCAGATTGTCCATATGTGGAACAGTGAATGACATTTCAGCCATGGGCGCGGAACCGGTCGGGCTTTCCCTTGGCCTGATAATGGAGGATGGCCTGGAACTTGATATTTTGAAGAGGGTCATCGAAAGCATTGCTTGCACTTGCCAGGAATGCGGTGTGCCTGTGATTGCCGGCGACACAAAGGTCGTGGAGAAAGGCGCAATCGAGAAGCTCATGATTACAACTTCTGGTATCGGCCGGATGTCCCAGAATCTTGAAATCAACAATGAAAAGTTAGTGGCCATGACTGGAAGAAAACAGAAATGGCTTCAGGATTGCAATCTCCGGCCCGGGGATGATATCATTATTACCGGCACAATCGGCGACCATGGAATATCCCTCATGAGTTTTCGCGAGGGCTATAACTTTCAAACAACACTGGAAAGCGACAATGCGCCTCTGAACGGGTTGATGGACGAAGCCCTTCAAATTGGCGGACTGGTCGCGGCCAAGGACCCGACGCGCGGAGGCGTGGCCAATGCGCTCAATGAATGGGCCAGTAAATCAAAGGTGGGCATCATAATCGAAGAAGAAAAACTGCCATTCAACCCGCAAGTTCGGGCGGCCTCCGAACTTCTTGGCATCGATCCCCTGGAAGTTGGCAATGAGGGGAAATTTATCATCGGCTGCGCCCCGGAATTCACAGAACATGTGCTGGCTACTCTGAAAAGCCACAAGTATGGCAAGGATGCCAGTGTTATTGGAAAGGCCTCTGCTGATGTGAAGCGCGTGGTTATGCATACCTCGGTTGGGGGAAAGAGGATTATCGAGGCGCCTGCTGGAGACCCAGTGCCTCGAATATGTTAATTTTTTCAGAGTTTCAATTCTTCCAGCTCATTATCGGGAGTATTAACTGATGCAGAATCATCAGGGCCTGATGATTCCTCGATAGGTGCTTCGGGCTCCAGAATTTCATTGGGAACTGGTTTCGGCCCCTTGGGCTTGAACCACCACACTGCGCCGATCACGCCCCCTATTATCAGTACCAGGATTATGAGCATCCAGGTGTAATCATACCTCTGGTCGTCATCGCCCAAGGTAGCGGGTGTAGTCGGGTCTGGATCCAGGATTAGGCCGGTCGTGGAATCGTCCGCTGTGCAGCCGGCGTTCCATGCGTCCGGGTATCCGTCGTTGTCCGCGTCCAGGGAGGCGGCTGGGTCGGTGGGGAACGCATCTTCGGAATCAGGAACACCGTCTCCGTCAGTATCAACTACCACTACTGAAGAGGTTACGGTCAGTGTCAGGTTGGCGGAGTCAGTGCCGCCATTGCCGTCGTCCACCAAGACATTGACCCAGAAAGCACCGGCTGATGTTGGCGTTCCAGAAAGTTCGCCCGTCGTATTAATTGAAAGCCAGGTTGCGTTTGTAGTCAGGCTCCATGTAAGGATGTCGCCATCTGCATCGGTGGCATTGATTTGTAAGGAGTAGAGTTGGCCCTCGGTTCCGTCCGGTGCAGTGGTCGTGGATATGACCGGGGCTGTGTTAGGGGCAGCGGCGACTGTCAAAGTGAAGTTTGTCCAGTCCACACCAGTATTGCCATCAGCAACAGTTACGTTCACCCAGTAGATTCCTGCGCCGGTTGGCGTGCCAGATAGTACTCCATCAACAGCCACGATACTCAACCAAGAAGCGTTTGTGGTCAAAGTCCATGTTAGAGTGTCCAAAACCGCATCTGTAGCATTGTAATCCACACTGTAGAGAACTGCCTCCATGGCGGTGGTGACATCCGTGGTCGTTATTACAGGCGCGTCGTTGATATTGGTGACAGTCACTGTAACAGTTGCTTCACTTCCTCCAGATATGGTGTAATTGAAACTATCGGTACCGACGAAACCTGCATCCGGTGTATAATCAATGCTGAGACCGTTTGTCGCAATAGAAATACTGCCATGAGCTGGCTGGATTGCGGTTGAAATAGATATGGCATCGCCTTCAACATCATAGTCATTGGCCAGTACGTCAAAGGTTGTGGCGCCCGAGTCCTCAATCACATTGTATGCGTCATCGACTGCAACTGATGCATCATCAACAGGTAATATCGTTATGGTAACTGTTGCTGTAGCAATTCCTCCCCTGCCATCGCTGATTGTGTAGGTGAATGAGTTAATTCCATTCCAATCTGTATCCGGCTCATAGGTCAGGTTCTTGCCAACCTCAATGATGATGACGGTTCCGTTATTGGGTTGTGTAACATTAGTTATGGTTAGGGCATCATTGTCAGCATCAGTGTCATTTTTCAGCACGTAAATGGTGCTTGCTCCAGAGTCCTCATCCAGAGTTTCTGCATCATTAACTGCAATTGGTGCTCTATTGACCTCTGTTAGTTCATAGGTTTCATTGTCAAAAACACCTGGGTCAAATGTGGTGGAAGTGACATTTGCCGTGCAGTTTATTGGTGTTGCAGAATAGCTGTCCAGTGTTACGTCTATTCGAACACTTCCAATTTCTTCATTTTCAAAGGCAGGAATATCTGCAGTTATGTACCTTCCATTGACATTTACTGTTTGATTGGCACTCACAAAAGTTACCTCGGCTGGTAAGGTCATATTAACATGAACATTTGCAGCATTACCAAGGCCGTGGTTGGTCAATGTCAGGATGTATGAAAATCCGCTTCCAACAATTGCTGGGTCTGCAGAATCAGATAGTGTTATTTCCATGTCAGCCTCTGGCTCTGCTGGTACCCCAAATGGCAGTAAGAACGGGTATGTATTTGCATCGTGGATTCCCCAGATGTTTGTGAAGTCCCAGTTTGCGAATGTTGCCTGCTGCATCATCTCATCATCATACTGGCCTGTTCCACCGGCACTGGACCACTGACCCGATGTGTCGGTGTCCCAGTGGCTGTCGGTTACCGTGCTGGCGTAACTTGAGCCTACCAGACCGCCGACATTGGTGTTTCCGGTCACAAAGCCAGTCGAATAGACATTGGTCAGCGTGCTGCCGGTGTATGTCGTGTTTCCGGCAAAACCACCTACTGCATCATCGCCAGTGACGTCGCCCTGACTGTAACAATCAGTTATGTCGCCGTCCTGGACGCTGTTGCCGTTCTGACCGACGAAGCCGCCTGCCTTATCATCGCCTGTTACAGAACCCATGCTGAAGCTTCTTTCGATTAATCCGGTATTTTGGCCAGCAAAACCGCCATTCAGGCCATTTCCGGTTACATCACCAAAGGCACTGGAATTCTGAACTATTGCCGAACCGGTATTATCACCAACGAAGCCTGCGGTCCATCCAGTGCCTGCAATGTCGCCGTATGCATTGGATTCCAAAATTGTACCCTGATTTCTGCCTACCACGCCACCAACATAGCCACCGATGCTGTTCACGTTGCCGTAGGCCGAGCAATCGGTGATGGTTGTCCCAATATTGCTTAGCCCGACAAGGCCGCCAGTGTAAAATTTACAGCCAGTAACATTGCTGTATGCCTCGCAGGATGAGACTGTGGAACCGCCCTGTTCTCCTATCAGGCCGCCTGTGGATTCGATGTTCGCACTGCCTGTCTTGGGGTTGGATACGACTCCGAAACTCGTCGAGTTGCTTACGGGGCCGTTACTGAATCCAATCAGGCCGCCAGTTCTATTGCCATTATTTGTTACAAGAGAGTAAGATTGGCAATTATCAACAGAACCTGAATTGTCACCAATCAGGCCGCCGACATTATCGCTGCCGGTGGAAGTTACATTGCCCGTCGCGGAGCAATTCGACACCGGACCCGCGTTTAATCCGACGAGCCCGCCGACACGGTCGCC
>JAUSPR010000068.1 GCA_030655715.1 Thermoplasmata archaeon | reverse complement strand
TTCGTGGAAATTACGTCAGCCCAGTTCACAACCGGCTGCACGTTATTTGCATGGTACAACCACTCAGCTGGCCGGGCGTTGCGAACAACCGGTACATCGATCGCAGATGTCCGGGCAGGCGTCGATGCAAATTATTATTATGTCATAAGGGCGGTTGACCGGGCTGGAAATATTGCATATTGCGCGGAATTACCAGGGAAAATTCAGACCGAGTTTTTCACGTCCTGGAATCTCTTGTGCAATCCATTTCTTGAAGGTCCGACCCCCATAGAAGAGGCACTGGATGGTTTAAACTGGACCGCGGCCAAGACATGGATTCCGGAAAACGCACCGCATCAATGGACATCATATGTTCTTGGCAGAATTCCGGAGCTCAACACGCTTCACACAATTACCCCGGGCACAGGCATGTGGGTAAGAATGGAGCCATCCAGCAATTACACAGCCGCTGGCACGGTATCCAATATCAGCATCAATCTTTCACCCGGCTGGAACCTGGTCTCTTATCCATACCACGAGATAATGACTGTTTCCCAGGCCCTGGCCGGAGTTCCATGGGATCGTGTTGAGATAATGGACCAGTACTCGTATGGCTTCATCACCGAGATTTCCGGCACCGACCTTTTGTACCCTGGCCATGGATTGTGGGTGCATGTGACCTCCAGTGCGGTATGGAATGTGGTCAATGTGCCCTAGATAGTTTTAAATCCAATGAACGTACTTGTAAGAACGCTTCCGTCCGAAGATTGTGATGACGTGCGTTTTTCGCGAGGATGATTCACGAAGCAAACGGAGGCTCGCCCTACAGCGGGGTGCAGTGTTCTGCGGATTAATTACCCGTAGGATATTCGGATGCCTTTTTTGGGTCCCTCCAGGACTGAGGTGTGACGCCTTTGCATGACTGGAGAACAACCCAGGCACCCTACAACCCCTCGACTAGGGTCAGGATACAGAGAGAGCCACGCTTACTATGACGCCTTCTGTTACTGTTGAGGGACAGTCCCTCGGCCTCGTGCCGAGGGGCAACCCCACCATATGAAGTATTATTCCACAATTTCCTGGGCGGCCTCATCAGGCATGATTTCTTCAGGACTTTCTTCAACTGGGGATGGTGACTCATCTGGCACTTCGTCTTCTTTCTGAGTTGAGTCATCCTTGTCTATGTTCTCGTCCTGGCCAATCTGCCTTTTCAATTTTTTGAGCTTCACTCTTGTGCGTTTCAAGTCTTTGCGCAGTGAGCGATTGGCCATGTAAAGCACAATAACCATCAATACCAGAAAGATGATGACGCCGTAAATTATCCAATCACCGAGTGATGCAGGCACTTGCTCAGTTTCCGTGACATACTCCCAATTGGTGGCATTTCCCAGGACTAGGCCACTTACGTCCTTTGCCGAGCCTGCGATGCTTGCGTGATAAGTCATATTGTAGGAAAGCACCTCAGCCGGAGTGAACCTGAAATTTTTCCCATCGCTCCTCCACGAGAACGTGCCGTTAATGTCCTGTGTATCATTCTTGAAAAGGAATGCCCCCTGAACAGAAGTCCTGTTCATTGCAACATTGAACGTGACGCTGATATAGAATCCCTCGATGGGAATCGTGGCATTGTTCGTCGGGAAGATGCTGATAATCTCGGGTTTGATTGGCTGTTCAATGCCGACAGTGTAGAAAGAGAAGGTGAATTTATCACCGGCCCAGCCGTCGTTGTTGCCATCTAGTTTAATGCCGTTCATGTCAGTAGCAGTTCCGAGAACAGTAACCCGGTACTGCGTGGCCTCAAGGAGCTCTCCTGCCAGGACAAGGGTGAGGTTCATTCCAGCAGCGTAAAACGCTGGCGTAAATGCAGTATTGGGGTATATTGAAACCGCATTGGTCACACTGGTGGCATCCATTGGCTTGCTGAAGTTAATGTAAATTGCCGGAAGGGTGACAGGCACGTTCATCTGCCCCGCCCCGGGATAGAAACTGCTCACAATCGGCGGTTCCGGGGTTGTGGTGAAAGTGAAAACATAATCATCGCTGGCATCAGGTATTCCATTGTCATTGCCATCAAGTCTTTCGCCGTAAATGGAAGTTGCGTTGGAGGAAATTCTGACAGTGTATGTGGAATCGAATCTCAATTTCTCTGCTGGTTGGAAGGATAAAAGCGAATTTTCCGAAAACCAGTCAACAGTGCCGTTTACCGCACTCCAGACATTCAGTCCATCGGTGTAGGAGAACGCCGCCTCCGAGGTTACAATGTCCATTTCCGAGTCAAAAACTATGTTGATGTAGGTGTTCACATTCACGTTCGTTGCCCCGCCCGGCGGATAGGTATCGATAACATGCGGTGCTGGCGGTTCCAACCAGGTTTTGAATGACCATGTGTAATTTCCACTGACAAGCGATTTTCCACCCACATCGCGGGCCAGGGTACCGTTCAGCATTGCTGTCAATGTCTGGTTGAGCGGTAGTGGTAACACAGGCGAGAAAGAGAATTCGGTTTGCAGCACGTTCCAGTAACCGATGCCGTCAGTCATGTCCCAGGTTTGCGTACCGTTGGTGTAAGAGAAGGCATTTTCCACCGACGTTCTGTTCATGCGCTCGGAAAAGATAATTTTGATGGGCTTGAACGGATCCACGTCAACCTGCGCGTTCGCCGGCATCGTGGAAACGACATATGGCGCTTCGTCAGTTACCGTGAAATTCCATTGGAGCATGTCGGCAGGCCAGCATCCGCCTGTTCCGTTGCCGTCCTGGTCCAGCCTGTTGCCGATAATGTCTGTTGCGGTGCAATTTATCGTGACAAAATACTGGGTTTCCCAGGCGAAATCATTCGTTGGTGTGAATGTGGAAATATTCGTTGTCGAACTATGGAGCCAGGTGCCGTTTACTGACGAGTAATTGTTAATGCCATCCGTGTAATTGAACGCCCCTTCAACCGAGGTCCAGTTCATGGTTTCGTTCCATGTTATGGTGATTGGCGCGTCCATCGGAATGTCTGTGCCGTTGGGGGAGTGGTTGAGGGCGAAGGGCGGAGTTATATCCTGCATCATTGTTGTGAAGTTCCAGGTTAAAACATCATTTGGCCATTCACCACCGGTTCCGCTCATGTTCTGGTCCAGATAATTTCCGATATAATCTGTCACATTGCACGACATTGTTACCCAGTAGGTCATATTGTACTCGAATTGCTGGGCAGGAGTGAAAGTAGAGTTGAAGGTCAATGTGTCATGGTTCCAAGAGCCGTTCGAGCTGTTCCAGACATTCGTTCCATCTGTGTAGCCGAATCCCAGGTCAACAAGCGTCCAGTTCATTGATTCGTTCCATTGAATGTATATGGGGCTTTGGACCGGTACAGAATCATTGACCGGGCCCCAAGAGGTTGCGTATGGCAACACACTCTCTCCGAAGGTCTGGCCCATGTTAAGCATCATGAGAGGGTACCTGTCATGGATGACTGCCCCAATTGGATACCATGTGTCCCCTATTCCATCGCCACCAATCCAATTCTGGCTGGGCCCATTAAAATTATCTGTACCCGAATAGTCAGACCAGTAGTTGCCCCCGCCTGGATACCCAGAGTCCCAGTACTCCATACCCATGGGATCATTTGCCTGAAGAGTATTGTTCATGAAATTATTGTTATATATTGAATAGCCAATGGAATCGGTGACATTTAGGCCCAGAGTGTTATTGTAAATTGTATTATTGAATATGGTCGAATTAAACGCGTTGATAATTTGAATGCCGCAATCTGCATTTCCAGATATGTTGTTCTGCGCGATATCACAGCTGCTATTGAACAACACGATGCCGTTTGCCGAACTGAAAATCGTATTGTTTGACAACCTGCCATTCGTAACGTTTAAACACAGAATGCTTGCATTTTGCGGCGGATTCTTGTACACTGCTGAGGCATTATGAACATTACAATTCACGATAGAGAAATATTCTGTTGTGTTGCCGACATATATCGAATATTCACTTCCATTTGCATCAATGTCCCAGTTCTCAATCACCCAGGGTGCCCACACTGTCCCATTGCCGGCAGTGGCAATGCCTGGAAAGTCCGCGTTGGAATCAATCCGTATCGGCGCATGCGGCGTCAGCGCGGCCGTTTTGGGTGTAACATCCTTTGAATCCACAGTCCCGGAAATACCCAGGCCGCTCACGATAAGGCATAGCACAAGAATCACGCACATCCCATTTCTCATATTCCCCCCTAGGGCTATTCGATTATTAAATTTATTGCTTCTGTACGCACCTTGGCAAAATAATTTAAACACCGAGGCAATCTGGGTCTCAGAAACTCATGGAGGTAGCTATATGGTAGCGTTTGTCAGCAAGGATGAGTGCGTTGGTTGCGGTGTCTGTGTGGATGCATGCCCCAGCGAGGCAATAAAGATGGTCGACGATGTCGCTGCGGTGGATGCGGATGCGTGCATAGATTGTGAAGCATGCGTCAGTGAATGCCCGAACAGCGCGATATCGATGAAGTAAATTTCGGTATGCCAAGCCTATGGCATTGGCACTACCAGGTGAGAAAATGGAAATAATCTACATACTGGCTAAAGTCGATGCTGCTCATGTCGAGACAATAATGAAAGACCTGAAGAAGGTTGAAGGCGTCAAGTTCGCCCATGCAGTCACAGGCTCGTATGACCTGCTAATCGAGATGAAAGGTCCAAGCCTGGCCAAGTTACTTTCCCGCTCGATAAAGGAGATCGGCAGTCTGGAAGGGATTCAATCCACGGAGACGCTGGTGACAATCAATCTCGACGATTAACCCTGTCCTGTAAAGTGTTTGACCAATTCAAAGATAATTTTATATTAAAAGTGCGCATATTACGTCCGAGGTAAAAATGAACGACGGGTTATTGGGATTAATCATACTTTTTTTGATAATACTTCATTTCGTAATCTGCATATTGGCAGCTATCGATTCAAAAAGGAGAGGCTACTCTGGCGGCAGAACCGTCCTTATTTTCTTCATGACGCTCTTATTGCCAATACTGGGTTTTATTCTCTATCTGATTCTCAGACCGAGCGGAAAAATGGCAACCTGCCCAAGATGCAAGAAACCCATGCTCTCCACACTAAATAAATGCCCGAATTGTGGGCTCTCAAAAAAGCCGCAAGCAGCGCCCCAGCAGCAACAAAGACCAATCCCGCCACCGCTAGCGAGTCATCCCGTGAAAATCAAATGCCAGCATTGCGGCCAGATAATAGAACAGCACTGGAAATCCTGCCCCTATTGCAGCAGGAAAATGGTGATTGACAAAACAATAATTGATGAAGTATTCCTGATGTACAGGGACGGCCGCCTGATCAAGCATTTCACAAGGCGGTTGAAGCCGGACGTTGATCAAGACATTTTATCTGGTATGCTTACCGCAGTCCAGGATTTTATCAGAGACTCATTCAAGGGAGAAACAGGCGACCTGAACCAGATGAATTTCGGAAGATTCCAGATACTTATGGGCCATGGCAGGTTCATTACAATTGCAGCGGTCACAATGGGCAATGAAATCGAGCCGTTTCGCCCGCAGATAATCAAGGCCATTGACGCTATGGAAGCTGATTATGAAAT
>JAUSPR010000066.1 GCA_030655715.1 Thermoplasmata archaeon | reverse complement strand
TGCGACCTGGCTGCCCGCAGAATCGTAAATGTACAGGTCAAAATCCGTGGCCACCTGAACCGGAACCTCGAGGAAGGCGTACAGAATCTGGCCGGAGTTAACGTAAATCATATAATAATCATCTTCATCATAATACACATTGAGAGTATCAATTATGGTTTCGCCGCTGTCGATTGGATATGCATTCGCAATTGAATTATCGCCGTCGTCCAGGCTTATCGTGTCAACGATATCCACGCTGAGCGTGTATTCGCCACTGCCCTCATAGGAGTATACATCGATAATGTAATATTCGTCCTCCCAGGCAACGAACTCCATGGCCTCGGCACTGGCCTCGCTCGCGCTTCCTGTGATTATATATTCATCCCAGAAAAACATATTTTCATAAGCGTACAAGTCGAAATCAGAGCCATAAGCGCCGCTCAAAGTTGCGTGCAGCACTTCGCCGGGCTGGAGCATGATTTTGTACAGGTCGTCCGCGCCTGAGCCTGACATCTCATCGACTATGACATCGCCGTTGAATATTTCAATTGCGTCGTTAAAGGGATTCGTAACTACCATTAACAGAAGTGCGCCTGCAATGCTGGCTATGACCACGACTATAATGACCAGCAGCACGATCAGGATTTTTCCATGGCCGGATTTTGGGGGCACCGGAGGCATGGGCGCATAGACTGGAGCCGGATACTGCCCCTGCGGTTGGTAGGCCGGTGGCGCTTGATAACCTTGCGGTCCGTAGGCTGGCGGTTGCTGGGCAGCCTGATTGCCATAATATGGTTGGGCTGTCTGGGTACTCTGTTGGGGGATTATTCCGCAGCTCGGGCAGGCATAGCCGTCGAACATTGCTCCGCAATTTGTGCATGTATGCATAATTTCACCTATACTATCTTATGGTATAATATTATCTATATTATTAATTGTTGCCTGATAGGTAAACATGCTTATGACGTGATATTTTTCAAGTGCCTGCTCAAATAATTAATACATTTATTTTAATATGGTAATTTGAATAATACTCAGTTTATGGCCAATTTTGCTCAGAAGGTATAGAATTCTGACCACCCCTATTAGATTTGGTGATATGAAATGAAACCGAAATACTCATGGAAGCCGGGAAACAGGAACGCGGGCCGGAGCGGAAGCACGGCCAGAAAGGTCAATGCCTGCACGGAACTATTCACTCAGGTCATCCGCTCAAGACCGATAGCGGCCTTCAACTGAATCTAGGGTGATAATGTGCTTAACTACGAGGTACTGAGGGAAAGAAAACCCTACAGAAGGGACATCTACCATGAACTGGAGAGAATAGAACAGCGCGGAAGAAGGCAGAAAGAGGCAAGAAAGCAGAAGAAAGCCGCGTTTCTCAAATTTCTAGGATTCAATGGCAGCAAGGCCACGAACACGGCCTGAATTTGAACCCGGAGGGACCGAGATGTTCATAGTGGTATACGAGAGATTCAGAAAACGTGACGGTACAATGGAAGACCGGCCTCTGGCCATGTTCAGAAACCTCAATGAGGCCAATGTCTTTCTGGGTATGCTGGCATCCGCTGGAAGAAGGATATATGCCAAGACAATTTGATTGTTTGTCAGTATTAAAATATTGGCCATACAACCAATATTAAAAAATCTCATGGCGCATCAACGTTGCCATGGATATTGAGCTTAGAAGGCTGGACCACAAGGAACTGGATACCAGAATTAACATTTTTCAATACGATTCTCCGGGTCATTACAAGGTCCGGATAAGCGAAAAAGACGACGGCTGGATCATCGACTTGAAGAAAGAGGATTTTCCAAACACCTTCCATAAGAAAGAAAACGAGAAGGTCATAACGCCATACAAAGGTAATTCCGAGATCCACGGCGCTTTTGTGGGAGGCCAGGAGGTCGGTTTCATCCAATTCGAGTTTCAGGATTGGAATGCGACTGTCAGAGTCTGGGACATTGATGTTCTGCCTGATATGCGAAGAAAGGGCGTTGGCAAAACCATGATGGACCTGTGCAAAACCCGTTCCAGGGAACTGGGCGCCCGCAGAATCATCCTGGAAACACAGACCAGCAATCTCAAAGCCATTGAGTTTTACAGCACATATGCCGAGAACGCTCAGTCCTTCAGGGCTGAGATGAATCGGCATAAACAGTAAAAACGTGGGAGACCGCCATGCACCGTACATAATTGTGCATATGAAATCAAAGTTAATAGGCTTTGATAACTCAGGTGCATGGCCTACGCATGTAAACTTCCAGGCCGGCAACAAACGTCAGCCACTTTAGGGGCTGGTAGTTTACAGGAAGAACGGGTTTAACCTGATTGGCCTGGACACCTCAAACTATCACAACGATGATGTCACGAGGGGAGAAGTTAGGCTGGAGCTGGCCTTTCACATACCCACGGGCATTCCCAAGTAACCTTTAATAACAGAATCGTAATGCTTGACTGGATGCACCGATGATTGAACCTTGGCTCATGTGGACTGGCTTTTTCATCCTGATATCCATTTTGCTGGCCCTGGACTTGGGAGTTTTCCAGCGCAAAGCGCATACCATCCATATGAGAGAGGCCATCAAATGGTCCATATTCTGGATAGCAATCGGAGTATCGTTTTCCATCGTTATATTTTTTGAATACCCAGCTGAACTTGCCGCCGATGCGGCCCCAGGTGCCCTCAACAGGACCGACGCGGTTGCAGCGTACCTAACTGGATATGTACTCGAGAAGATGCTGTCAGTGGACAATCTGTTCATTTTTGTTATTCTGTTCTCATTCTTCGGTGTGAAATCCAAGGACCAGCACCATGTTCTGTTTTGGGGGATTATCGGTGCCCTGGTGATGCGCGGTATTTTCATATTCGCTGGCACCACAGTCATACATGCTTATGAACCGGTTTTGTACCTTTTTGGCGGTCTGCTCATATATACCGCAATAAAGATGACAGTGATGGGAGACCAGGAGTTCAGCCCTTCCGATTCGCGCGTTTACAAGATGCTGAAACAGGTTTTTCCCTTAACGGAAGACGCGCATGACGGGAAATTCTTCCACCGTGTAAACGGCAAGCGCGTGGGCACCTGCTTGCTGCTCTGCCTGATAATGGTTGAACTCACTGACGTTCTTTTTGCCATAGACTCGGTTCCGGCTGTTTTGGGAATAACAACCGACATGTTCATCGTGTACACGTCCAATGTTTTCGCGATCCTTGGATTAAGAGCTCTTTACTTCGTTGTGGCAGGAGGCATGCATTCCTTCAAG
>JAUSPR010000065.1 GCA_030655715.1 Thermoplasmata archaeon | reverse complement strand
GATGGCATATAGGCGTTTTCGCGTATATAAATATGGGGATAGGTGCGCTCCGTTCTTTCCATTCCCGGTCATCCGCCAACGTTTCCCGCGGACGAGTTCGACACACCCACCAGCCTTCTCCCGTTCATCATCGTCCCGATAATTCTGGTTCTGCTGCTGAAGTGCCGCAAGAAGACCGTCAATGTCACCATCAGCGAGGTTAAAACCTCCACACCCCCCAAGGGCGGCACCATGTGGAGATATACCTGCACCTACGGCGACCATGTCCTGGGCATCACGCAGAGCACGTCCTTGCAGGCAGACCCGGGCACGGTGATAAAGGTCAGGCCCATCGACCGTCTCGGAATCCAAGATTCCGATACCGATTAAAACCAAACGTCCAACACACCCCCTCGTTCCAAATGTCCAACAGGACTTTGGATGCCGATACTTACCTAATCGTTCCAAATCCCCTCCTCTTGTCACACGTAGTTCCAAATGTCCCGGGGGACTTTGGATGGAGATAAAATTGGATGCCGAATAAACCCAACACACCCCCTCGTTCCAAATGTCCTCAGACTTTGGATGCCGATTAAAGGACTTTGGATGCCGAATAAACCCGCACGTGCCTCGTTCCCAATGTCCTCAGACTTGGGATGCCGAATAAACCCGCACGGTGCCCCGAACTGGAAATGTCACATACCATAATAGGTATCTTTTTATAAATGATACGCAATACACTATCATGGATTTCAAGGAAACCATCAGAGAACAGAGGATGGCCATCGAGAAGGCAGGGTCGGGGACAAATATTATCCAGAGAGAACAGCATGGTTATGCCAGTCAATTTATCCGCCATCCCAACATTCTCGCCATAACCGGTGTCAGGCGCAGCGGTAAATCGATATTTTCCTACCTCCTCACAAAAGGGTCCAACTTCGGTTACGTGAACTTCGACGACGAGCGTATCCACGATGTGCGCACTGAGGACCTGAACAGCATGCTTCAGGCTATGTACTCGCTCTATGGGGATGTTGACACGATTGTGCTGGATGAAGTACAGAGAGCGCCAAAGTGGGAACTCTTTGCGAGCCGCTTGAGGGTCACCAAGAAGTTGATTGTCACCGGCAGCAATTCGACATTGCTGTCCGGGGAGCTGGCCACGCACTTGACCGGGCGTTACATTGACGTGGCGGTTCATCCCTTTTCGTTCAGGGAATTCCTTGTAGGAACAGGCTTCGAAAAGCAGGTTGCATACACGACATTGGAACGGGCGAGAATCATATCGAACCTCAACGAATACATGGAGGTCGGCGGCTTCCCCGAGGTCAGAACAGTCGGCCCGGAGATTCTATCCCGCATTTACAATGACATTGTTTTCAAGGACATCGTCCAGCGATACAAAATAAGGAAAATGGAGGTCGCTAGACATTTGGCTACGTACCTGGTGTCCGGTTCCGGGAACGAGATAACTTACTCCAGCCTCTCGAAGGCCTTGGATATCAAGAGCGCCGATACGGTAGCAAAATGGGTTTCTTACATCGAAAGGGCGTTTCTCGTCACAAGGTTGGAAAGATTCGACTACAAACTGAAGCACCGGGTAAAAGCCCCTAAAAAATTTTATTGCATTGATACTGGTTTGGCGAAAGTTGCCGGTTTTCATTTCTCGAAGAACACGGGAAAGACCATGGAGAACGTGGTAGCCATAGACCTTCAAAGATGGAAAACAAAGCAATACGGGCGGGATGTTTATTACTGGAAGGATCACCAACAGAGGGAAGTCGATTTCATACTCAAGAACGGCCCTGAGGTCGTGCAGCTCATCCAGGTTACTTATGCGAGCGACCGGATGGAAATCCCAGAGAGGGAACTAGCCTCTTTGGAAAAAGCTTCGAAAGCCCTTAGATGCAAGAATCTGCTGATAATAACCTGGGACTTTGAAGGCGAGGAACGGTTGGATGGAAAGATTGTGAGGTTCATTCCGCTCTGGAAGTGGCTTCTGGAAGAGGCATAATAGTCAGTTCCGTTTTCTCCACAAATTAATGCTTACAACCCGTCCTCTCCCAGACCGCTTTTCACACAATCTTCCTCTGTTTCGAGCCAGCCCTCCACGCACCCCAAGGGCGGCACCAAATGGAGATATACCTGCACCTACGGGGGCCAGGTCATCGGCATCACGCAGAGCACGTCCTTGCAGGCTGATATCGGCACGGTGATAAAGGTCAGGCCCATCGAAGTCAGCGAGGAGCTGGATGGCTCGCTGTCCTGGTTCGGGGCCGAGGTCGTCAAGAAGGCCGAGGAGGAGGGCTCCGAGGCGAAGATACGCAAACTTGTCAGAAATAAGAAAGAATAGTTGAATACAGCTCGCGACAAGCTCGTTCTTTTCCAAATACCGAACAAAATCGTTCCAAATCCCCTCTTGTTGCACGTAGTTCCGAATGCCCACAGGCTTCGGATGCCAGATAAATTTGGATACCGACTAAATTTGGATGCCGAATAAACCCGCTTCGCTATTTTTAAATACTACCGGAGTCCTATTCATCATCCATGGCAGAGCCCGACAAGAAACCCAGG
>JAUSPR010000063.1 GCA_030655715.1 Thermoplasmata archaeon | reverse complement strand
TTTTCATCAGAAAATTGTAAATATCCATAAATCGTGAGGGTCTGTATGATGTCCAAATCAGATATAGACAAGGTCAGGGAAAAATTGGCCAATTCATCAGTAGGTATCGCTGGTATTGGTGGCCTCGGCTCAAATGCAGCTATGGCACTAGCCAGGGCAGGAATTGGACGTTTGGTGATAGTGGATTTTGACAATGTGGAGGAATCCAATCTTAACCGCCAAGCTTACACGGTGGACCAGGTTGGCATGAGAAAAACTGAAGCACTCATGCAGAATATCAATAAAGCCAATCCGGCTGTTGATGTCACCGCTTTTTTCATGGAACTTGAACCTGGGCAGATGGATTATCCTTTTTCCTCAGTTGATATTGTTGTGGAAGCTCTTGATAAGGCAGACACAAAGGCCTTGTTCATTGAGGAAATTTCAATGAAATATCCTGACAAGCCAATCATTGCGGCTTCTGGTGTAGCAGGAGTCGGAGGAACCGAAAGAATCCGATTGAAAAGAAGCGGCAACCTCTACCTTGTCCATGACGACGACGCTCCATCATGCGATGAATCTGTTGTGCTTGCTCCGCGGGTCGGACTGTTCGCGCACTGGCAGGCAAGCTTGGTCATCGAAATTCTTTTGGAGTGTGAGAATGTCAATTAATGTCAATTCTACAACCCAGGCATGGGTGCAGAATGAAACAGTGAAGACGTTACTCATTCGGATGAATTATGTTTTTCCCCTGGTTGTTGTAAAAATTGACGGTGAAGTAATTCCCAAATCTCAGTACGCTACAATAGAGATTCCGGACGGCTCAACAGTTGAGGTAATTCACCTTATCAGCGGAGGTTGAACATGGTCAACTCCATGCTTGTTAAATGGGTAGATTCCAAGCCTTATACTCGGAATCTGATACCTGGCGAATCAATTTACTGGGAAGTGCACAGAAAAATCAACGGCATTGATTACAGGTATTGGGATCCAAAGAGGAGCAAACTGGCTGCATTTCTTGTCTGCAAGGGCAAGACATTTCCATTCGATGTCAAAACCTCGGTACTGTACCTTGGCGCGGCCAATGGTACGACAGTGAGCCACATATCTGATATGACACCGGCAGGAAAAATTTTTGCGGTAGAGGTAGCCAAGAATCCTTTCAGAGAATTGCTTGCCCTTGCTGAGAAAAGAGGAAATATCATTCCAATTCTGGAGGATGCGAACCACCCAGAAATTTATGAACGACTCGTCGGCCAGGTCGATATAATGTACCAGGATATTTCCCAGAGAAACCAGACTGAGATATTCATCCGCAATTCCAGAATGCTGAAATCCGGGGGAGTGGGATATCTCATGTTGAAGGCCAGGTGCATTGACGTAACTGCATCACCTATCAAGATGTTTGAAGAATGCAGAAAGGATATTGAAAATGCTGGCTTCAAGATTCTTGAAATGGTACGGCTGGATCCCTATGAAAAGGACCATGCCGCGTTCGTTGTAAGTAAATAAGCTTAATTTATATTATAGATTATGAACATGAGAGGCAACGTTTTCCGGATGCAAAAGCCTAATACCCACATTGTGATTCTAACCTTGGTGAATTAATTGATGCCAGGCATGAGAGGAGTAAATCCAAGGCAAATGCAGCAGGCCATGAAGAAAATGGGCATTACCCAGGAAGAATGGGACGATGTGGACGAGGTCATTATTTCGAGAGCTGGAAAGTCATATGTTTTCAAGAAGCCAGCCGTAACAGCCGTTAAAATGCAGGGCCAGAATACTTTTCAAATCATTGGGGACTACAATATTGTGGAAGGCAAGGTCCAGGCATTGGCACCCCAGCAACCCAAGGGCATAGTCATTCCCGATGAGGACGTGGAACTGGTGGCATCGCAGGCCAATGTATCCCCCGAGGAGGCCAGGAAGGCCCTGGAGGAGTGCAACGGGGAGCCGGCTGAAGCAATTATCAAATTGATGAGCAGATAAGCGCGGAAGGATAAAAGAATCGTTTCCTTGCAAGAGAAAGCAAATGTGTTTCACCTGGCCTAAACTAGCCAGGCGAGTGCCCGACCTCCCCGAGTATTTTTCTTTATGATTTTCTCCGCGCGTTTTTTTCTTTTAAGATTTTCTGCGCTGGCCATCCTCCAAAAGAAAAAGCCGCAGGTATCAAAGAAAACTCGGATGGCCTGCTCGAAAATCTAATTGGATGATTGGGTGCCCAAAATGAATTTCCGTTCCAAATGTCCGTAGGACTTTGGATACCGGGAAATACAGGCGGGCATGCTGCTCCTCAAATGCCTAACTTGTATGGATTATGTTGAAATTATCTTACATCAACCACTTGCCGTTCTTGTACACAGTGACACCATCCGCGATAATCTCGCCGCCCTTCTTCACCCCGCCCTCACGGGCGAGGTCTCCTGCTGCATTATCGTGTTGTATTAAATTTGCTAAGCGCACTCAAATTGCTGAAATATAGGAACCTGGCCCTCACAGGCCAGGCATGCTGCTGGCAGACTGTTTTTGTTTTAGGCAATCCATTTTCCATTTTTATAAATCAAGATTCCATCAGCATAAATTTCGCCGCCAGCTTTCATGTCCTTGATTATGTCCCAGTGAATGGCGCTCTTGTTCACCGATTTGGTGCTGCCCTTGCAGTCCAGGTATTCTGAACCAATGGCCATGTGTATTGTGCCGCCCAGTTTCTCGTCGAATAAAATTTTCTTGGTGAACTGTTTGATACCGGTGTTTGTTCCTATGGCAACCTCGCCAAGGCGGTTTGAGCCCTCATCAATTGCAAGTAGGGTTTTGAGAAGGTCCTCGCCTTTCTCGGCACTGGCCCTGACTACCTTTCCCTTTTTGAATTCCAAACGAATGTCTTCAATTTCCTTTCCCATGTAGATGCCTGGGTAGGTGAATCGAATATGCCCGTCAACCATGTTCTGCACCGGTGCAGCGAACACTTCGCCGCTTGGCATGTTATGCTTGCCGTCGCTGTTAATCCATTTCTTGCCTTTGACTGACATTTTTAACTCGGTGTCCTCGCCGTAAAATTCCAGCTTGTTGGCCTTGTCCAGATATTTAACCATGGACTCCTGGCCCTTGGAAACTTTCTTCCATTCTGCAACTGGATCCTTCTTGTCAACCAGGCAGGCACTGTAAACGAAATCCTGATATTCTGAAAGTGACATGCTGGCCTCCTGGGCCATTGCATGGGTCGGATATGCAAGACCGCACCATTTCAGCTCCTTTGTAGCGCTCCGCTTCCCGAATATATCATGCAATTCTCTTCCTGCAGCCGAGGTCCTGGCCATCTTCTTGGGGTCCACATTGGACAATGCCCGTGTGTTCAAATCCGCAGAAATTCCGATGAGGCAATTGACGTTCTGGTAGATCCATTTCATATGTGGTGAGGAATAATCCAATTGATGGTCCTTTGCTTCCTTGTAAAATATCTCGCCTGTTCCTTCGAAGGTGGGATTCATGATTGGATAACCACCCGCGCGCAGGACTTCCCGGTACATTTCCAGTGCCAGTTCCTCTGCCGGTATTGGCGCTCGAATCAGCACCATGTCTCCCTTCTTACAAGATACGGAATAGTTCACAACAAGCTTTGCCAGTTTTTCGATTCGCGGGTCTGCCATAGTAATCACATCTGTAATATCACAGTACTATTTGTATTTTCTAGGCGCGGCCCCTTGACTCTCCACGAGAAATCGCCGAGGCAATCAGATGGGCAATTCTCAGTGCTTCCGGCAACGCGCCCTGGACAGTGGCCAACTCGAGTATTTCCTCCACTTCAGAAGCTTCGATTCCGGCCCGACCAATCCATATCTTGCTCTCGCCGACCTGATATTCCTCTGGCTCAACTTTGCGCATCATGGCAAGACGTATCTCCCAGTCCTCGAAATGCTTGCGCAGGGCCTTCTCGATATCGTCATAGTTGGGCTTATCTCTGGTAACAGTAATCACCGGTACGTCCAGTTCATTATAAATCCGGGAAACATCCACAACATTGAAGCCACCTAGGGCTGCACCGTCCAGCATTATTAATTTCAACTGGTCAAGGTATCTGGATCCTGCCAGCATTTTGAGCAGTTGATCCGTGGAATTCGTACCATCAACTTCCACATCAGATATCATTACCCCCTCGACATAGCCAGGCAGGCGCATTGCCACGCCAACCACTGGTGTTTTTATTTCCTCGAAACTGAAGGAACCATCGTCAATTGCCAAAATACGTATCTGACTTTTCATGAAATCAATCCAATTTAAGATGCCCGGTAATCTTGTTTATGTCATCTTCAGGCCCTGGGCCGATGCCCAGGCATGTTACAGTTCCAGGAGGAAGCTGTGTGTGACCAGCGTCCGTGATCAAAGAGTTCGGAAGCCCTGCATTTTTTGCCAGGAATTGAAGTTCCCTGAGTTCGTTAATAGACTTGACCTTCACAACGACTTTCTTCTGGCCCTCGTCGTACCATCCTTCAAAGTATTTCTTGTAATTTTTCTTTGCAGCAAGCGCGCAGTTCACAGCGGCATGCGCAACCTGTGCGGCCATCTTGCCAGGGCTAAGTTTTATGTCATTCCGAACCACAATCACCATCTTGAATTCTTCACTCATCCAGTTCATCCCCCTCGTCTTCGAATGATATCTGTTCATCTTTCTCTTCATCCATTATCCTGGGAACGCCTTTTTCGATGGCGTCTATCTCTGTCTCCAGTTCGGAAAGCCTGGCAAGAAGTTTTTTCCTCAAATCCTCGTAATACTTTTTCTGGTCTCCAGAATGTGCTTCGGTCAGCCTTTCTGTGTTGGTTATTTTCTTTAGAATCCCGAATCTTTCTTCCATCAATTCCTGATGTCTGAATCTCTTCACCCTGTCGGCTATTCTCGGAATGTCATCGTCCTTCAGGTCCACGGAAGGAAATCGTATAAGGGAAGGATGTAGCTTGCCCATGAACGGCATTCCACCCCGGAGCCAGGCTATGAAGAAGAACAGAAGTGTCAATAAAACCAGAATGATGGTTATGGGCACAGTGGTAACATATCCCATCCCTGTATCAGGATTCACGCCCAGGGAGTTGAGCCCGAAATTAACCAGAATGGTCGTAACAATGCTCAGGCCAATTCCAAGCGCCAGGCGATACAGCCAGTCAAGTTCTATATCCAGTTCTCCTTTTCTCGGAAAAAGCGCCTGAACTAGCATGATTCCGGGTATGAAGAACACAAGAAGAAGGGCTGCAATCAATCTGAGGGCGTCAAGCATTAATATACCTCATTCTTTATATTTAACCTCATATTCAAGAAAATCCTCCGCTACCTGGCTGTTCTCGAATATTGCCTTTGCGTCTGCCTCCAGCTGTTCCACTTCATCGTATCTGGGGCTGATGTGCGTGAGAAACAACTTGATTGCATTTGCATTTTTTGCAGCTTCCGCGGCCTGCCTGGAAGATGAATGGCAGTAGAAATTGGCCCTGTCTTCCAAATCCAGAGCGGTCGTGGAATCATGAATCAGAACATCGCAGTCCTTTGCCATTTCGATTATCGAATCGCAGGGTTTTGTATCTCCTGTATACACGATTTTTCTGCCTGGCCTTGGCGGTCCCAAAACCATATCTGGCGTGAAGGTCTTGCCCTTGTGCTCCACGTTTTTCCCTGATTGAAGCAGGCTGAATAATTTTCCCTCTGGAATTCCCAGTTCTAGAGCTCTGGCCTTGTTGAACTTTCCAGGCCTCTCTTTCTCCTCTAAGGAATAGAATATTGCTGGCACGTTATGGGATGCCTCGGCCACGGTTATATTGTACTCCTCGAATTCAAGAATATCCCCAGGCTTCACGTCATTCATCTGAACCGGATATGTGGGATTGTAATATCCCAGGTTCATAATTGTAAGAATAAGGTCCGAGCAACCTTCTGGCCCGTATATCTCTAGGTCTGTCTTTCGGTCATTCAAGGACATGCTCTGCAGGAGGCCTGGCAATCCAAGAAAATGGTCTCCGTGAAAATGTGTTATGAATATCTTGCTTACTTGCATGAAGGAAACCGTGGACTTCATTAGCTGGCGCTGGGTACCCTCGCCGCAGTCGAAAAGCAAGACTTCCGAGCCGCGTTTCACTGCGATTGCTGAAACGTTTCGCTCTGGAGACGGCCAGCTTCCTCCGGTTCCCAGGAACACTATTTTCATTGGGGCTTTGTAAGATACGAATTGCTATTAAGGTTTCGGGGAAATTCGTTTTTGGCTACTAACTGTCAGCCTTTGTGTTATAGGTTAAGGATGGTGTAGACAATGAAGGGCAGTGCGATGGTAACAATAGCACCGTAGTAGTTCACCTGTTTCGAGTAATCCACTTCCTTCCAGTATTCCTCGTCGATGTATATCACAGTGGTAATAAACAGAGAGGCAGCCAAGAATGCATAAGTGGCGATCATTATCTTGTCTATGGTCATCAGCATCGGCATCGGCGGAAGCGACGATGTCTGGCTGATGTGGAACATCACGGCAGAGATGAGCATCGATGTGCCGAACCCGATGCGGTTGGTAATCTTATCTGGCCTGAATGCGAAACTCAGTCCGGAAACGATGCAGAATATTATGGGCGGCAGAAGCGTTTTGATACCTGTGGTCATGACAGCCCTTCCCACATGAATGTCGAAAATCAGTCTGGAATATGATTCGTCCCACTCCTCGTAGTATTTATCGGTCTCACTGATTGTCCACTCCTTGATCTGCCAGCCCGAGATGCCAACCTCCGGGTCCAGGCCGCTTATGCCCGTATCAGCCACATAGTTCATCTCATCCGAGGTCATCAAGGAATCTTCCAGGATTATCCTGAGATTCTGCTCGTTGAACGGGTACGTTGAGAAATCGGGTTCCGAGTAAAGGGATGCCTGTATCCTGTACCAGACCTCGCGTGTGTTCGTCTCGGGGTCGAAGTTGTCCTCAATCTTGGTTGTGGAACTGGCCCGACCGTTCATGAATTCATACCCAAGGCCAGTAAAGTTCTGGTCGGTGGTATCCCATGATAATATCAGGTAGAAATCAATGACGTAAGTGCCCTTGTTGGCATCGAAATTGCCGAATCCCACGACGTAAATTCCGACATTAACTGTTCCGGGAACGACCTGACGGGTTCCAACTTGTGGCATTTCCTGGGCTGATGAACTAACAGGTATAAAGGACATGGCCATTACTGCGATCAACATCACTGCCAGCAATCTGTACATTCCGGTCGTCATATTATCACTGGAACCTGTGATGTTTAATGGGTTGATAAGGCTTGCGGAAAATCTAATGTTTACTGTACAAAGCGTGAACGCCAGCCACTTTAGGGGCTGGTAGTTTAGTGTGCCGGGCATGTTTGACAGCTTGGGGGTGTAAGTCCCCTGTACAA
>JAUSPR010000060.1 GCA_030655715.1 Thermoplasmata archaeon | reverse complement strand
TTTTCATCTCCGTAAACTACCAGCCACTACAGTAGCCGGCATTTGTTGCGTGGCTGGAAGTTTATGTTTGTAGGCCATGCACCTGAATTATCAAAGCTATTCAGCTTTGATTTTTTATGTGATATTCAGTACGGTGCATGGCGGATTACCACGCTTTTGCTAATCGGGGAAAGACAGAACAGGCATAAAAAATCTTGCACAATTGAATTATAAAGGATGGGACAATCGCCCCCGCATGGTGGCAGCCAAGAAATTCGGCGCATTCAGCTATGTCGGCAGGAATGTTATGAGGCGGAGCCTTAGGTCTGCAATCACAATCACTGGCATTTCCGTGGTCATAACCTTTTTCATTCTTTTCACTTCCATCAGCCAGGGCCTGAAGGACGACATAATTGGTGAAATTGCCAGGTTCGCTGACCATATTATCAATGTAAAGGACGGGAGGGTGCAAGATGGGTAGAAGGAGACCGGACCCGGCAGAACCAGTTTCGGCATGGTCCGAGAAAGATCTACTGGACGGAGAAGTCGTTGACGCATTAGTGATAATTTTGAGAAGCCCTGGCTGTTACTGGTCCAAAGAATCAGGATGCCTGATGTGCGGTTATAATCGCGAAAGCATGGTCACGATTACCGCGGAGAACCTCATTGCCCAGTTCACCAAGGCCATGGAGAAACATTCAGGTCAGAAATACATCAAAATTTACACTTCGGGAAGCTTCCTGGATCCCAAAGAAATTTATCCAGAGGCAAGGGATTTCATACTGACCCTGGCAGGAGAAAAGGCCGACAAAATCCTTGTGGAATCCAGGCCCGAATTTGTGAATGACCAGATACTGAAACTTGTCCTTGAGAAAGTGAAAAAACTTGAGATAGCAATCGGCCTGGAAACTGCTGACGATGACCTGAGGGCCAGCAGCATAAATAAAGGCTTTTTATATGATAGTTTCGAGAGGGCGTGCAATACAGCCAGCGAACACGGCGTTGACATAAGGACGTACCTTATTCTCAAACCACCCTTTGTTTCCGAAGTAGAATCCATTGACGACGTACTGGCGTCCATCAAGAAGGTCGGAAAGTTCAGCCAGACCATTTCCATCAACCCGATGAACGTGCAACGCGGGACCGTTGTCGAAGGCCTGTGGAAGAAGGGGCTTTATCGACCACCCTGGCTCTGGAGCCTTTTATCGGTATTGGAGCAAGGCTCCAAGATTACCGATACCAGGCTGGTATCAGCTCCATCGGGCGGCGGAAGCAGAAGAGGAGTGCATAATTGCAGAACTTGTGACGGCAAAATCCTGGAAGCCATTGAAAAATTCTCTCTGGAGGGGAACGCGGAAGTCCTCAAGGGCCATGGTTGTATCTGCAAGAAGCAATGGATGGACTACCTGGATGTTGAACCGTTCGTGGGCTCGACCGGCGACCTTGACAGGCTTACACCTCCGCAATGATTTTGTAGGCTCAGGGCATCTTACCTGGCATGACAGTATTATCAGACGGCGGTATTCTGAAGGCCATGAAGGATGGAGACTTGGGCATCGAGAATTTTATCGAGAAAAATCTAACGCCTAACGGCTATGACCTCACCATTGCAGAGATAAAGGTGGGCCAGGACGGCGTCACCCAGACCAGTGGAGATATTATCATTCCGCCGGGGAAATGGTTCGCGGTGAGCACTCTTGAATTCATCAAATGCGGCCCCCAGATTACCACACAACTATGGATACGCACCAGCTGGGCCAGGAAGGGAATATTATCCAGTTTCGGAAAGGTGGACGCAGGCTTTGAGGGCACGCTGACCTTGTCGGCGTTCAACTCCTCAGATAGGGAAGTAATAATTCCCATAGGACAAAGATTTGCCCAGATAGTGTTTGAAAAGCTTGATGCCCCATCTGAAAAAGTGTACGCGCAGCGGTCGGGCAATTACCAGGGCCAGAGGGGCGTGAAACTCTCTTGATTCGCGGTGTTTTATTCGACATCGGCGAGACGCTAATCACCAGCCTGGAGACGGATGAGATATTCCAGCTCATACTCAGGGAAAAGGGCATCGAGAAGAGCACCGAGGAAATCCAAAAAGCACATAAAAATGCCAGTGCCAGGTTTCGTAAGAGGCATGGGGACATCAGACCGACAGGTTCAGGGGATTTCAATAAAATCTATGCGGAATGGGATGATGAAGTGATGAAGGACCTGGGCGTTAAAAAGAAGGGCATGGGCACTTACATCAACAAACGCTGGTTCGAGATGGCTGGCTTGAAAACATTCGATGATTCAGTGCCGGTACTGAAACGGCTTTCCGCCATGGGGCTTCGCCTGGGAATAGTGACCAACGGTTACAGGGAGGAAATCGATACAATCTTGGAATCTCTGGCTAAAAACGCAAAACCTGGCAATGTTCTGAAAAACGAGATGTTCGATGTCATTGTCGGCCGTGATACCGCAGGCGCCTCCAAACCGGACCCGAGGCCGTTCCTGCATGCTGCTGGCACTTTGGGTCTTAGGCCGGAAGAAATCATTTTCGTGGGTGACATGTATGACAAGGACTATGAGGGATCCCTGGCAGTGGGAATGAAGCCTGTACTTATCCTGAGAGGCAAAAAGCTTCCGAAAGGGGTTCCGGACAACATAACAA
>JAUSPR010000058.1 GCA_030655715.1 Thermoplasmata archaeon | reverse complement strand
CATTGAAAAAATTGAGAACCCTGGAGAACCAGGGCTGTATCAAACTTCAGGTCAGGAATCTGAATGATGCGCCGACATCCCTTATCGCTCATTTCAAGAGGATAAAAACACCATCCGTAAGGGTCATTTATGAGGATGGCCGAACCGACACAATTATCGAAATCGAAAATTTGAAGATGAGGGATTTGGAGAAACTCATGACCCAAAAACGCGCAGCTATGCGTCGTGGAAAAATGAGAAAATCCACGAAATACCTTATGTGGATGCCAGCGATATTTGCTGGCTGCTTCGGACTGAGTTTCGCAATGTGGACGGCATTCTTCATGTATTTTGAGTCGCAGGCAGCCGCACATGGCCCAATCTATGCCGAGCTGACATTCTATGTTGTCATCCTGGCACTTCTTCCGGCCTTTTCCGCGCTAATGGCTATGACAGAAATATACATAGATATGAGGTTCGCCGAAACCCACATGATGAGATATCTTAAAAAATTGAATGTCCAACCAGCGATTTAGTGTCAAGCGGTCAAGAACCATCTGGCCTTCAGGCCCAAGATGAATTGACCGAGGACACGGATATCATCAAGAAAATGCCGCCGTGCACATGTGCAAGACCCGCCATGCACCGTTCAGATTATTGCATATGAAATCAAAGCCTCTCCAAATGCCCTCTGATTGCACGTAGTTCCAAATCCATCAGGACTTTGGATACCGACCAAAAACGTTTGGAACAAATGTTCCAATGCCGGCTAAATTCGGATGCCGAATAAATTTGGATGCCGGAAAAAGGTGCATGGCCTACACATGTAAACTTCCAGCCCTGGCAACAAACGCCAGCTGCTTTAAGGGCTGGTAGTTTAAATTTCCACCTTCGCCAGCCTGCTCAGCCGATATCCTAAGACCACAGAGAAATAGCCACGACCGGCAAGCATCTTGTTAAGCTCATCGTCGCCGGTGTCAAACCTCAGAACCGGCGTTCTTTGGAGCTTGGCCGCGGTTGAAACCACCATTATGTTTTCTCGACCGATGAGCCGCACCACCTGGGGGCTTATTTGGAGATTTCCACGACCAAGAACGAATCCCTGGCTGCCTATTGGGCTTAAAATTAGTTTCAAATTTTTATATTTATCAAGTAATTTTAAAAGACCGTTCTCATTCAGGTCTTTACCTACCTGGCTGTCGCCAACGACCGCATCGATGCCCAAGAGTGTCTTGTCAACGCCCAACATCTTGCCGATTGCCTCGGTCGTGCCTCCCGGTCCGAGAATAAACAGCGTGTCAGGATTTTCCGAAACCAGCTCCTGAATATATTCGCCAATTTCCTCAAGGATTTCCGAGTCACTGGCCTCCGTCACCATCATCTTGGAGGTCTGGACCAGTGTGGACTCAAACGGCGTGAGCGCGGAATCGTATAATCTTACAGACCATTCACCCTTCCTGTACAAAACCTCGTCCACGTCCATAATCTCAACATCGGCTGGTTTCAGTTCTCCGGAGACGAAACCAGCCAGAACCTCAGCGGTTTTCGCAGGTGTTATGCCGAACACGCCGGAATGCATCTTGACGCCGGACGGGATGCCCAGCATCGGAACTTTGCGTTTCACTATCGAAGAAATATCCCTGGCAGTGCCGTCCCCGCCGCAGAATAATATCAATTCGACCTTCTCCTCCAGAAAAGATTCGGCTGCGGCCAGGGTGTCCTTTGAACTTGTTTTTATGCCCGATTCGTAGACAGAGCGAAATTCAAAACCGGCCTTTGCCAGGGGGTCCGCGCCCATATCCCCGGAACAGGTGAGCCATTCAATTTCCATGGGGTTGGCCTTGATAATTTTTCTGAGGTGGAAAAGCATAGTCTCTGCATTGATGCCTGAAACAGGTGTAGCCCCAAGATCCCTGGCTTGCTCTTCCATGCCATCTGTGCCTTTCAGACCGACCCGACCGCCCATGCCTGCAATTGGATTGATTATGAATCCTATTTTCATTATGACCCTGAATCACTTCCTTGGTAAAAATACCTCTGAAACATTAATATTCAAGGCCTCCTTTCATGCTTCATGTTGAGAATCGCGGTTTTGGCATCCGGAAGCGGAACAGATCTTCAAGCCATTCTCGATGCCTGCGAAACCGGCCAGATTGACGGCCAAGTTGTAATTGTGATATCCAACAAAGAGGATGCCCATGCCTTGAAAAGAGCCAGGGAATACGAGGCAAAGGCAGTTTTCATCGACCATCGCGGGATGTCCAGGGAAGCCCATGAATGGAGGATCACCGAAGAACTGGATGCAATGAACATTGACCTGATCGTGTTAGCAGGGTATCTTCGCATGTTCACTAATTATATTATTGATGAATATAAAAATAAAATAATAAATATCCATCCGGCCCTACTGCCCAAGTACGGAGGAAAAGGAATGCACGGCATGAACGTACACCAGGCAGTGCTTGATTCCGGTGACAGCGAATCAGGATGCAGCGTACATTTCGTCACTGAGGGCGTGGATGAGGGGCCGGTTATTGCACGAATGCATGTGCCTGTTAAACCGGACGATACCCCGAAAACGCTCCAGGAAAGGGTGCTGAAAGCCGAACATCTGCTCCTTCCAATGGTTGTCCAGTGGTTTGCTCAGGGAAAGGTTTATCCGGAAAATTTTAAAATCATTGATATGCCACAATCTTAATTGGTGATAAAACGTTAAATATACAGTTTCTATTCTCCCTCCATATAGGAGGATTAGCATGGTGAACATTGTTATCGCGAGCGCAGTAAGAACGGCAATTGGAAAATTTGGCGGAACCCTTCAGAACGTAAGGGCACCAGACCTTGGAGGAAAGGTCATTTCCGAGGCCATTTCCAGGGCTGGCATATCCAACGAGGAAGTGAACGAGGTCATCATGGGCAATGTGGTGAGTGCCGGTATCGGTCAAAACCCTGCCAGACAGGCCATGATTGCTGCGGGTTTACCCTATTCTATCCCGGCTTTCACGCTTAACAAGGTTTGTGGTTCAGGAATGAAGGCCATAGTGCTTGCAGCTCAGTCCATAAAGGCCGGTGACGCGAAAGTCGTGGTTGCTGGCGGCATGGAGAACATGGACCAATGCCCATACATTCTACCAAATGCCAGATACGGATACAGGCTCGGCGAGGGGAAGTTGGTCGATTCTATGGTGAACGACGGACTTTGGGACATATACAATAATTTTCACATGGGCAATACAGGAGAACTTATCGCCGAGAAATACGGATTGAACAGGCAGGAAGTTGATGCATTTGCTGCCAGGAGCAATGTGCTTGCCTCGAAGGCCATTGTCGCGGGCGAATTCAAACAGGAGATTGTCCCGTTCCATATCCCGCAGAGGAAGGGCGACCCCGTAATCTTCGACACGGACGAGGGGCCGAGGGGCGATACAACCGTTGAGAAGCTGGCAAAATTAAAGCCTGTTTTCAAGAAGGACGGACTTGTCACAGCTGGAAACGCATCCCAGATAAGCGACGGCGCTTGCGCACTGGTAGTCATGTCTGAAGAATATGCCAATGAGAAGGGGATAAAAACGCTGGCGAGAATTACCGAATATGAAAGCGGCGGATGCGAGCCTGAAATGGTCATGGACGCACCGGTTGTTACGACGCGCCAGATGTTCGCCAGGACCGGTTTGACAATGAAGGACATCGATTTAGTGGAGCACAATGAGGCCTTTGCCTCGGCTTCAGTTGCAGTAATGAAGGCCCTGGAGATTCCAGATGAGAAGATCAATATCAGGGGCGGTGCGGTCGCACTGGGCCATCCCATTGGATGCTCTGGCGCAAGGATAGTCACCACCCTGATTTACGCGATGAAAGATAGGGACGCACACAGAGGGCTGGCTACGGTCTGCCTGGGCGGCGGAAATGCCGTGACAATGGTACTGGAGCGGTGATAATATGGAAATCAAAACAATCGGTGTAATCGGAGCAGGCCAGATGGGTGCAGGGATCGCGCAGGCAGCGGCAGTCAGCGGTTATGATGTAATATTGAACGACATCAAGCAGGAGTTCATTGACCGTGGAATGGCGGGTGTCCAGAAAAGCCTGGGCAAGTTCGCAGAAAAGGGAAAAATTACTCCGGAAGTCAAGGATGCTGCTCTGGGCAGGATAAAGACCACGCTGGACATTGGCGAGATGAAGCACGCCGACCTAGTGGTTGAAGCGATTATCGAAAACCTGGACCTCAAAATCAAGATATTCAAGCAACTGGATGAGGTTTGTCCGGCACATACCATACTTTCCAGCAATACTTCTTCCATATCAATTACCAAGCTGGCAGCTGCCACAAAGAGGCCTGAGAAGTTCATAGGCATGCACTTCATGAACCCGGTGCCAATGATGAAGCTGGTCGAGGTTATACGCGGCATTCTTACTGATGATGAAACAACAAAAACCATTTTTGAAGTTTCAGAGAAGATGGGTAAAGTTCCGGTTGAATGCAATGACTTCCCAGGATTCATATCCAACAGATTGCTCATGCCCATGCTTAACGAGGCCATGTACTGCGTCATGGAAGGTGTCGGTGAGCCAAAGAACATTGATGAGATAATGAAGCTCGGAATGAACCACCCCATGGGACCGCTGGCACTTGCCGATTTAATAGGCCTGGACACATGCCTCCACATCATGGAAGTGCTTCATGGAGGACTGGGAGATTCCAAATACCGGCCATGTCCATTGTTGATAAAAATGGTGGACGCAGGAATGTTGGGCAAAAAAACCGGAGTAGGATTCTACGATTACAGGCAGGTGTAAACTTGACGACATACGAAAATCTGATTCTTGCAGTTGAGAACGGCATCGGGACCATCACAATCAATCGACCGAAAGTGCTGAACGCCCTGAACACTGCCACGCTGAAGGAACTGAAATGCGCAGCGCTGGAGATGGAAGCGAATGAAACAGTGAAAGTTGTCATTCTCACAGGCGCGGAACGGGCATTTGCCGCAGGCGCGGACATAGCCGAGATGATGCCAATGACAGCCATCCAGGGTGCTGAATATGGAAGATTAGGCCAGGATGCTTTTTCAACGTTCGAGAACCTGAGCAAGCCTGTTATTGCAGCCGTAAACGGTTTCGCACTCGGAGGCGGTTGCGAACTTGCAATGGCTTGTGATATTCGGATTGCATCGGAAAAGGCGAAATTCGGGCAACCGGAAGTGAAACTGGGAGTTACCCCTGGATTCGGTGGCACACAGAGACTTCCCAGGCTGGTTGGCCGGGCAAAAGCGAAAGAGTTGATATTCACTGGAGACATGGTTGGTAGTGCAGAGGCTTATCGAATCGGCCTTGTCAATTCAGTTTACCCACCGGAAGAATTGATGAATGCGGCAAACAAGCTTGCAGGCCAGATTGCAGCGAACGGCGAGATAGCTGTTTCCCTGTGCAAGAGGGCGATTAACACTGGAATCGAGGTTGACCTGAAAAGTGGGTGCGCCCTGGAAGCAGAAGTTTTCGGATTATGTTTCTCAACAGAGGACCAGAAAGAGGGAATGAAAGCCTTCATCGAGAAGCGACCAGCAGTATTCAAGAGGCGATGATTATGAAAGTCACAGCATCAAAAGAGCAGGTGGCCAGCATTCTGAACGACTACAAGTCAGAGACACATACCGACCCTGAAACAGGCGAGTTGCAGTTCGGAGGATTGCCAATTATCTTCGCCAGAGCCGAAATAATGTCCAGCATTTACCAGGAGCTGGAAAGTCTGGTCGGTGAGTCAGCTTCCGCAGTTCTGAAAAGAATGGGACGTTCATACGGGGAGAAATTTCATGCCCTCATCTCTGAGGAACAGGAAGAACTCCTGAAGGACAGGAAAACATCGCTCGAATTCGTATGTGCGGAAACACAGGCCATTGGTTGGGGCAATATCATGATTGACGACGAGGATGACAAAATCACCATCTCCAGCAAGGATGGCCTTGCCAGCGGAAGGACCATGACCAATAGAGGAAAATCACACGCAGTTGATTCCTACTTCGTCGGGTACTTCGAGGGACTTCTCAGCAAGCTGGATAATATAGACTATTACGGCGAGGAATCAGAGTGTGTTGCCAAGGGCGATGCACAGTGCAAATTAGTATTCACCAGGAAGCAGAATCTCTGAGGTGAACATGCCCAAATACATGAGCTTGGATGAGACACTTCTCAAGGATTTCGAGTATCCGGTTTGTCTTGTTGTCGAGGTCACAAAACAGGGCGTGCTTTTGTCAAAGTTACGATATCTCAAGACACTTGGCCAGGTAGTCAATGAGACCATACGTTGCCCGAGCATCGAGATATACATGCACATGGGAAAATTTGTCGATCCATTTCTCTTCAAGGGCGGCGCAAGGCCTATCGGTATTGACTGGATTTTCAGTTTCGAGCTTGACAAGCAACTCTTCAATGAAACAGTTACCGCGCTTAGAGCTGGCAAGGCCAAAATTAACCTGAACAATCCCATGATTGCACAATTCATCAAACCGCTTATGAGAAAGATTGATGCCGGGAAAGTAAATTTCAAGAAGCTGGAGGCTGTTGAGAAAGGACTGATTCTTGAGCCCTATTGCAAGCTTGCATTCCAGAAGGCAGGAAAGGGTAAGTGCGTCATCCTGCAAAATGCAGAATTGATTGACAGGGAAGCGGCCATCAGGGTGAAAGGGCCTGGATACGAGGACATATATTCATCCGAACCTGGCCCGGTAATGGAGATAGATCTTCTCGTGATAGCGGAGATATCAGAGATACATGACATACTCGAAGGGCTGGGGCAGTACGGGTTCTTCCTTGACAGGCCATTTTGAAGAACACACAAAGAAGTATCCCAGAAGTATCTGACATGTTAGTGATAATGGTCAAGAACCCTCAGGCGTTCACGCCTGAGACGAATTGACCAATTACACGAATACAATCAAAAGATAAACCGCCATGCACCGTACAATATATCGCATATGAAGTCAAAGCCAAATGGCTTTGATAATTAAGGTGTATGGCGGTCTTTCACGAATTGATTACTGGCTCGGCCAAAAGGTATATTTCAGGGTTCGGTTATGTCCCGTGCATGAACGTGTTTGATTTCGCGCACAAGCATGCCAGCGAGATAGTCTGGATGAGCCAGAACACCAACCATATTCCTGTTTCGGACGAGATTGACAAGGCCATAAGAAAAGCAGTGGATGAAAAGGAGTACAATCTCTACCCCAGGGCAAGCGGCATTTTCGGACTCTGCGAGACCGTGAAGGCACATCTGGGACTTCCTGACGATTACGAGGTTCTCATAACCAACGGAGGCATCGAAGGCCTTTACATACTTACACGGGCACTTCTGAAAAAAGGCGATGAGGTCATATGCTCGGACCCGAGCTTTCTTCCCATACACCATCAGATAAATATTTCCGGCGCAACTCCGGTTGAAATTCCGATTTATCAAGAGCCATGGAAAATAACGCCTGACATGATTAGAAAGGCCATCACCGAAAAGACCAGTATGATTCTGCTCATTGATCCGATAAACCCGCTGGGAACGGCCTATACCAGACCGGAAGTAAAAGAAATATCCGAGATTGCCGAGGAACATGACCTGCTTGTCATCGATGATATCACCTACCGCGATTTCAGCGACCCAGTTGCTACCTACGAGTATGTTCCCGAGAGAACACTCGTAGGGTACACATTCTCGAAGCAATGTGGACTCGCAGGCATGAGAATCGGCGCACTGGCAGCGCCGAAATCTCTGATGGACCAGATGATGCCATACAATACCAATGTGCTGAGCGTGAACATTCTGGCGCAACGGGCCGCGCTTGCCGCGATGAAGGACATCGACAACTGGCTGCCGCGCCTGAGAAAACAATTGATGGAGAACCAGCGCATCATCAAGGAGGCAGTGGACAAAGTTGAAGGCTGCTATTTGCCCGTGTACCCGTCACACACCAATATGTTCGTTATTGATATCCATGAAACAGGAGTGGACCCTGACAAATTGCAAGATAAACTTCTCTACGATCACAAGGTTTTTGTGCGATCTGGCAACTATGTTTCAAAGGCCTTCGGAGGAAGATTCATCCGGGTTTCATTCTCAGTCACCCAGGAAGGTGCGGAGAAATTCGCCGAGGCATTCCCCAAGGTCATGGCCGAGTTAAGATGTAAGTGGTCAGTCTTCTGAAGTTTGCCCCATAGGATTTTTGTATTCTGGGAATCGGGAATCGGGAATCGTACGAAATGGCTGCCAGGAACAGCCATTGAACCTGTCACCGATTCCCTATCTAATATTCATCAACCTGGATTCCCGATTCCCAACACTTCAATAATCAATCATATTCCCGATTCCCTGTTTGGCAATGTACAATAGTTACACCTTCATTTCACTGAATACTTACGGACAGTGGGAGCTATTATACGGCAGTTTTTTT
>JAUSPR010000052.1 GCA_030655715.1 Thermoplasmata archaeon | reverse complement strand
AGCAATCATTGTGCCATTTCGCCAGGGAAGTCCAGGAAGGAGGCATGGTCTGATGGAAGAACATATTCTCCAGATACGCAACCTGAAGATGTATTACGAAATCAAACAGGGACTCCTGGCATTCCGTAAAGACCCGATTTATGTCAAGGCAGTGGATGATGTTTCATTCAACATTAACAAAGGCGAAATTTACGGCCTGGTAGGCGAGTCAGGCTGCGGCAAAACCACCACGGGACGCTGCATCGCCAGGTTGGAGGACCCGACCGACGGCAGCATCCTGTTCCGCGAACATGATATTGCCAAGATTCCGAAGAAGGACCTTAGGGCCTTCAGAAAGAACGTCCAGATGATATTCCAGGACCCTTATGAGTCCCTGAACCCGAGATTCACGGTATTCCAGGCAGTAGCGGACCCGCTCACCGTCCATGCCAGGGAACAAAATATCGAGGAGAGACTGGATGCAGTGGTGAAGGCATTGGATGACGCGGGGTTGAAAAATCCGCATGACCTTCTGGAAAGGTTTCCTCATGAACTGAGCGGAGGCCAGAGGCAGAGAGTGGCAATAGCCCGCGCGCTAATCGTCGACCCGAAGTTCATTGTCGCGGATGAACCAGTCTCCATGCTGGACGTTTCCATCAGAGCCGGCGTCATGAACCTGATGCTGGACATCAAGGAGAGATTGCAAATTGCCTACCTGTTCGTCACGCATGATGTGGCCATAGCCAGATATATGTCAGATAACCTGGGGGTCATGTATCTTGGCGACATTGTGGAATCCGCTAAAACAGATGATCTCATCAACAATGCCACGCACCCTTACACCAGGGCGCTACTTTCCGCGGTGCCGATTCCGGATCCGGACTACGAGTGGGTTGATGTCCCGATCAAGGGCGACATACCCAGCCCGATAAACCTGCCCAAGGGCTGCCGTTTCCACCCGAGATGCGTCTGGGCCAGGGATGTCTGCAAGGAAAGTTCGCCGGAACCAATTGAAGTGGCGGAAGGCCATTTCGTGAAATGCTTCTTCGCCGAGGAAATGTATGGCAGTGAAGAATTACCGCCAATCCCGGAGCTTGAGAAACCGGTCCCGGTAGCGGTATCGGAGGAAGCGAGCGAAGATGACCAGTGATGAGGCTACAGAACTTAAAACCCAGGCTGTTAGGTGCTTCGGACCGAGAAAAATCGTCTGGAGCATTGTAGCGGTCATTTGTGTAATATCTCTTATTTTCTCTGCCATGGCAGGATTCAATTACACGGAGTTGGTGAAGGCAAAGGTTCTTACATATGTCACAACCGACGAAATCGTTACGCTGGCTTTCGACAGTTCGGGATATCTTGAATCGGTTAACCTAACACTGAACTTCAACATGGTCAATCCCAGTCAGAAGGACATTAAGGCCTGGATAATTACATACAAGGGCTGGGTGCGAGATATCCCTTACGAGGACGGTACGGACCGCAGCCGCTGGAGAGTGGATGGCACCATTCTAGTGAATGGCACTGACCAGGCATTTTTCCCGGTATTTGCTAGTAGTTACTCATTCGACAATCCAGCCATTATAATCCCGGGGAACTCAAATTTCTCAGTTACCAGGTACATTATTCTCAATCGCACCAATTACCCGGATATCATGGCAGGAGTGGAGAGCATACTGAACCAAACAACCGTCAACGGCACCGACCTGGAATGGATGCACTACACAAGCGCCATACTGCTAATCAATGACATCCCTCCGTACTCTGGCCCGAACAAAGATGCAAATGTCATCCGCAGAATATATGGCGTTGATATCACGCCGGGTATCGGGGGTGCAGGTTCTTGAACTTCATGGCGATTATTAAATCGGAAAAGCTGCGCGGCCTTCTGGAACAGTCAGCACTCTACCTGATGCTGGGCTCGGTAATCGGGTTTCTGTTCTTCTATGATATTTTCCCATATTTTTGCGCACCATTCAATTCTCCATTGCCTGCATGGGCTCTCATCCTTTCGCTTGTGGGAATAGGCCTTCTGGCCGGTTATCTGTACACGGACATCGTCCATGTTCTGGCTTCGGCGGTGCTGTTTCCTTTGCTTGGCGCCTTTTTCTGCTTCATCATTTTCATCAGCCCGGCGTTTTCTCCCGATATTCTCATGACAAGAATGTCGGATGATTTTTTCATTCTGGCTAGACTTGTTATGTTCGACATGTTCATGACTTTCATCATTATATTCACGGTCGGCTTCATATCGCTTTACCTGTTCGACCCGGACAATGCTTGACCGGCTGGGAAAATTATATAAACGTTCCAAATGTTCCAGTGGGACATACCAAATGCCTGCCAGGTCAATTTCAGGACTAGGTTCAACATCGTCAGGAATTATCAAGAGAGGCAATTTAGAATGAGCATCAAGAACATCAAGGAAAGACTGGAGGGTTCATACCGGCTTATCAGAATAAAACGCATCAAGCTGGGTTTTTATGCCATCGAGATGGTACTCGGCCTTGTCCTGGCCTTCACCATGTCCTTTTTGATGGGCGCAAGGTTCGAGCCATTCTACTTCCCCATAGATATGTTTACTTTCATCATATTGATAATGGTTCTATTAATCACAATAGAGGGAATTTACTTCAAGGGCCTGGAAATCAAATACACCAGGAACAAGAGCAGGCGGTTCCTTCTCGCCAGGAATGCCATCCGACGTTCACTGGCAATAATCGGCCTGAGCGGATTGGTAATTCTGCTTCTCATGTTACCCTTTTCACAGGAAAAACTCGTTGAGACATACGCCCCAACCTCAGACGGTTGGCTCAATGTTCCAGCTGGAGAGATTTACAGAGAGTCTTCATTCGAGTGCCAGGACAGATTGGGCCTGACCAGGGCAAGCTTTATTACAATCGATTTGCAAAGCGACACATGCTCGGTTTTCCTGGTTCTTGAGAGGAATGAAACCGACCCATATTCCTCCAATTTCTGGCAATCGACTTTTCAATCAGATACATATAATTTCGGAGACCTTGAATCTCATTCTGACCTTCAAAATTCGATTTATGTGATATTTTCCAATCCCGGGCCTACTGATGTGTCATTCAGATATTCGGTGACAAGCGATACTTCACCAATATTGAGCCTCTACATACCCGCACTGGCTCTTGCCTTCATTATCGTGCAGTTTGCTGCAATATCCATAATGTTTCCAATCCGCGAAACCTATGCCTCGTCATCCATATACAGCAAGAAGTATGTTGCTCCAACGGACTCAGGAGAATATTCATTCTCCGAGTTAAGGAAGACCAAGAAGGAACAGGAAGAGGAGGACATGCTGGAGAAGGCACTTGATGTGGAATTGCCCGCACCCAAACCGATTAAGGCAGCGCCCAAACCAGAGGCACAGAAAAGCCCGGTTGTGGAGGCCCCCAAGGCCAGGGTGGATGACGGGCTTATAGAGGAACCGGATATCCAATGCACGGCCTGTGGAGAGATGAACAGCGCCCATTCGGCAATGTGCTTCTCCTGCGGAACGCCCATGAAGGCCATGGAAAAAGTGGCTATAGACCCGTCAGCCTACCTGAAGAAGGGAGTGTCATTTGCCAATGCTGGCAGATATGATGACGCAATAAGCTGCTACGATGAGGCGCTCAAGCATGATGGGACCAATGAGACCGCGCTCCTCAGGAAGGGCGAGGCGCTTCACAAGCTGGGCAAATGGGGCTCGGCTGTCCAGTATGTCAATACCGCACTCAAGGTGAATCCGAAGAACGTCGAAACTCTGGTACTGAAGGCCAAGATTCTGGAAGAGAGAGATAGATTCGACAAGTCCATGGAGATTTACAGTCAGATACTCGCACTTGATCCGGACAATGCATTTGCAATGTCCAAGATGCAGAAAGTCAGCCAAAAATTCGTGATTGCCGTAGAGGAGGCGGAAATCGGCAATGTCGAGGATGTGCTGGAGCAGTTCATGTGCGTGCCGGGGATCGGCCTTGCAAGGGCCACCGCGCTGTACGAGGCAGGATTCACCAGCATGGAGATGCTGAAAACTGCCAGCGAGGACAAGCTGGCCGAGGTCAAGGGCATATCCAAGGGCATTGCCAAGAAGATCAAGAAGGGTCTGGAAGGTTTATAAAATATTCAAAATCCGACCAGCATGCCCCGTCTGGCATTCTGAATTTATTTTGTTAGGGCGGGGTACTGGAAGCTCATGTTAGCGAGTGACCCCTGTGAGCTATATCCTGGGGAGCCCGGTCTGTAAGGGTCGGGGGGTCAGGTACTCGTCTGGCCAATCAGAGCCAGGCGAAACACATTACGCGGATCTTGCACAGGAGGCTTTTTTCTCTAGATTCGCGTCGTATGATGGAAACAAAAGAGGGTTAAGCCGGGTGGTTGGCTGGAACCAGACGCTTGGCCGGGTTGAGCACCGGTTTAAACACCCCCCCGCCCCTCGCTGCGCTCGAGACGAGGCTCCCAAAGGATGATGACGGTAATCGTGTCACACCGCCAGATTCTCAAAAATCTGGCGCATTACCCCGCCCTCGGATTGCAGAATGGTGGAATCAGGCGGGGCATGAAGTGGATAGCTGGAACCAACCGCTTGACCGGGTTGACCGGTGCCATGGGTACGTTCATGGAATTTATCCGGTATAAAAAGCGCAACAACCGCCCTTCTCCACAATCTCCACGCCCCTCTTCTTCAACTCCCTGACCAGCCCTTTCGAGGGCATCGCTATCGAGACGATGCCGAGTTCCAGGACCGTATCAGCATCCAGGATATCGCCTCTGGGCCTCATGCAGCCTATTCCAATGCCTGTTTTGTGAGGGAGGATTTTCCTGGCCAACCGAAGGACCTCGACCAGCCTGTCCGAGGAATCATGCTCCTTGGACATGAGGGCGTTAATCACCATGATGGGTATGTCATGTCTGGCAATTATTCGGAGGGCTTCTTCCTCGCCTGAATCCTTGCCGGCATCCAGGCTCGCGGTAATGTGGGGTACCACCTTCAGCCCCTGTTCCTTGAATGTGGCCAGTGCTTTGTCGAAATAGTCGGGTTCCAGGTCAAGACCGTAAATCTTCTTGACCACATCAGGGGAACCGATGACATCGAAAGAAACGACATCAATGCCCTTTCCTACAAGTAATGGAATATTGTCCAGATGGATGAACCCAGTATGAATATTAATCGATATATCTATATTTTCTTTTATATATTTAATTATATCTAAATAATCAAATATTGGCACTTGGCCAGACGCGTCACAACCTCCTGAAATCAACATACCTTTTACTCCGGTATTGGCGGATGTTTCGGCCAAACGGTACAATTCCTCCGGGGTGATGGCCGGCGTCATGTGCTTCAGATACCGGGCCTGGCAGTGGGGGCACTGGAGCTGGCATTGGTCTCCGGTGAGGGAAACGGTGATGAAATTATCCGAGGGATTGTAAATTGTTACCAGATTATCACATATCCATGGACCTTTAACCACAGGAGCGTATAAGAGGATTGTGGGCTGAAAGCAGAGAAAAAGCAAGTATTCAACGTTTTATTTGGAACCGGGCATAGACTTTTTACCGCGGTTAAGGTATTCTCTGAATAACGGATGGAACAATGAATATCTACCTCTTGAATTCCTAGTAACAAGTTCTTTTTCGATCAGTCGAGACAGATGGGTTCCTCTCTTTGACATATTAGCAAGCGTTCGAATTTCCGAGAAAGAGAGGATTTCATTTTCACTTTTTGCGATGGCGAACAATATCTTTCTCTCCTCGAATGAGGCGCGTTCCAGCATTGCTTCGAACACATCTTTTCCGAGTTCTTCTATCAGCAAGGGCATCAATTTCTCCAACCTTTTCTTTGAAACCTTGCCCTTTCCGTTTAATTCCTTAAATATTAAAAAACATAAAGACTTCAATATGTATGGGTGTCCCTGGCTCAAACGATGGATCTCATGCATCGCTTCTTTTGAGAATTCGAAACCGGATGTGTTTTTAAGGGGCAGGATTATAGCTTCCAGACTTTCTTCCATGGAGAAGGTTTCCAGGGCCACCCTCCGAAAAAATCTCGTAGTGGGCGAGTATAATTTTGCAGATGTATCGTAGAATACTCTCTTTCCACTGAGGATGATCATTATTTTGCACCCGCTTCTCGGAAGTGCCTGGAAAACATTTCGTACTGTCTCGACTGTCTCGTTCAATTCTTTTTTCCCGAGGAACTCAAGATTGTCCACCATTATAAGCACAATCCTGCCTTTGGTGGCTATGATATCCCACAGATTAATTAGATTGGATTCGAACAGTGGTACGGAATTTGCATGCCCCTCTCTGACCTGTTGGATTATCTTGTCAAGCCTGGGAGCATTGATCTCCCTCACATCCCCGCTAGACAAAGCTAGAGAGGGGTATTCTCTTTGGATCTGGATGAAAAATTTTTGTATGATGACTTCAAGAACGGCTTGGGATGTTTGCCCGCTTTGGACATCCACTATGAAAGATATCGCGTCGTATTCCTTCTTAGAAATCTCCTGAGCTTTGAGGACGAGCGCTGTCTTTCCGATACCCCATTCACCCACAATGACAACATTGATGGCTTTCGCATGCGCGGTGTATTGAAGCGCCTCCCTCAAAGCCGCGAGAATCTGTTTTCTACCTGCAAAGTACTCCGGCTCCACCGGGTAAGCCGGCATATAAGGGTTGATATTGATTATCATGTTCCTCTCTCCACTTTCTATCATCTGGAAGTGCATAAACTACCCCTCGTATATACTTTTGTACACTTCGTACACTCCGTACACTTTTCTACTTGTACACTCTGTGCGATGTGTACAATCCAAGGTGGATAGGGATTATTATACTATTGGTTACAATAATAATGTTAATGCTATTCTATCAGTTCAACAAGGAACAAGAATGATTGCTTACAGATGTATTCTTTAAGCCTTTCCTTATTCTGAATGTATTCAGTGAAATGAAGGTGTAACTATTGTACATTGCCAAATCGGGAATCGGGAATATGATTGGTTATTGAAGCGTTGGGAATCGGGAATCCAGGTTGATGAATATTAGATAGGGAATCGGTGACAGGTTCAATG
>JAUSPR010000051.1 GCA_030655715.1 Thermoplasmata archaeon | reverse complement strand
TGGTTGTGCCTGGTGATGAGCTCGGAGATTCTTCGCACAAATCAGGGATGGGGACTTATAAGAAGGACAATAAGATTTTCGCAGCCCAACTGGGTATTCTGGACATCAGGTCCGGTTTTGTCAATGTCAAGCCCCTGAGCGCCAAGTATATTCCAAGACCGGGCGATTCAGTGATTGGCATGGTGCAGGATGTTGGAGCGTCCAACTGGATGGTGGATGTCAACTGCCCTTACACTGCATTCCTGCACGGCAATGAAACACAATGGAAAGTTGATTTCGGAGCGGCCAGCCAGTACCTCAATATCGGCGACATAATTCTCGCCAAGATAGGCCATGTTGACGAGACCAGGCGCGTGAATCTTACAATGAAGGAGCACGGTCTGAGAAAATTGGCCTCTGGCCAGATAACCAAAATAGCGCATTCCAAGGTTCCGAGAGTAATAGGAAAGGCCGGTTCCATGATATCGCTTCTGAAGGAATTCACTGGCTGCAAGATCTTCGTGGGCCAGAATGGAATGATATGGATTGACGGTGATATAGATGGCATCAGAAAGGCTGTTTCGGCCATCGACATCATTGACAAGGGAACAAGCCTGCATGGTCTCACTGACTCGGTGAGACAATTCCTGGGCGGCTCTGCTGCTCCACTGGAAGAGTGAGGTGATTTATTGACAGATAATATCAAATTGATAGGAAAGGACGGACTGCGCCTGGATGGCAGAAAGGCGGACGAACTAAGGCCAATTAAAATCCAGGCCGGAGTACTGGATAATGCTGACGGTTCCGCGTATCTGGAATGGGGGAACAACAAGGTACTGGTAGCAGTCTACGGCCCCAGGGAGGCCCAGCCGAAATACCTGCAAAATCCGGCCAAGGCCATAGTCCAGGTAACTTACAACATGGCTGCCTTCTCCAGTGACGAAAGAGTTAGACCAGGCCCGAACCGGAGAGCAACCGAGATATCCAAGATTACCGCCGAGGCACTTGAAAATGTCATCCTTACCAATCAATTTCCCAGAGCCAGCATTGATGTTTACATTGAGGTTATCGAGGCCGATGCCGGCACAAGATGCGCTGGCCTTACAGCAGCTTCGGTGGCTGTTGCCGACGCAGGTATTCCCATGATGAACATGGTATCATCCTGTGCAGCTGGAAAAATTGATGGCCAGATAGTTCTCGACCTCGGGAAAAAGGAAGATAATTTCGGGCAAGCGGATTTACCAATTGGTCTTGTTGCCAGAACCGGGGAAATTGTACTTCTCCAGATGGATGGACATCTGACGCAGGATGAATTCAAAACTGCCCTGAAAATGGCTATGGAGGCTTGCAAGCACATTCATGGACTTCAGCAGGAAGCGCTCAGGTCAAGATATGCAGTCAATTTTGCGGATATGGACGACGGGGAGGCGGAACAATGAAGCGTACCATTATTCCGGAAATTAAAAAAGAGATGATTTACAAGCTGGCCCAGCGCGATTGCAGGGAGGACGACAGGTCACCGGTGGAATCCAGGCCCCTGACATATGAGATCAACACGATTGGCACGGCAGAGGGCAGCGCCCGTGTGAAACTCGGCAAAACCGACGTTCTGGTAGGCGTGAAGCTCCAGCCAGGCGAACCATATCCCGATAAGCCGAACCAGGGCGTGCTCATGACAGGCTGTGAACTCAAGCCAATGGCCCATCCCGGATTTGAGTCCGGTGCTCCTTCGGAAGAATCCATCGAGATAGCCAGGGTTGTGGATCGCGGCATTCGCGAGAGCAAGATGATTGACATGGAGAAACTGTGCATCGAGCCAGGCAAGAAAATCTGGATGGTGTTCCTGGACATTCAGGTAATTAATTATGACGGCAATATGTTCGATGCTGCAACAATCGCCAGCGTGCTGGCATTGCATAATGCGATAGTACCGGCCTCCAGATTTGACCTCGGAGATGATTTTCCGGTTCCGGTGGCATGCTGGCCCCTGACCACGACTTTCATAAAACTTCATGATTTATTGCTGGTGGACCCGACCCTCAACGAGGAACTTAGCGCGGACCTGCGTTTCACGGTTTCGATAGATGACAATGGCGACTTCAGGGCCATGCAGAAAGGTTTAAAAGGGTCACTTACTTATGATGATGTCATCAGGGCGTTGGACATAGCCCAAAAATTGACACTGGGCATGAGGTCCAGATTGATAAAAGGTGAATAACATGGCAAGAGGCACCAAGAAAGTAGGCATGGCCGGTAAATTCGGCGCCAGATACGGCGTCAAAATTCGAAAGCAAATTAAGAGCGTCAGCAGGCACAGGGCTCACCCACAGCGCTGCCCGGAATGCCAGCAAGATGCAGTCAAGAGAGTTGCTTCAGGAATCTGGCATTGTCGCCATTGCAATCTCAAATTCGCTGCATCCGCGTATAATATCAGAACCAGAAGCTATACCCGAGAGGAAGCCACGACTGAAAAGGCAAAGTTCCTCCAGGAGGACAATGCCAACCTGGCCACTGAACTTGGCAAGAAGCCAGGCGAAATTCATGAAGAAATGGAAACAGAGGAAATTTCTAAGGGGGAATAATCGTGTACAGATGTGCCAAGTGCAAGGAAAGGATAAGAGGCGATATTAACACGGTAGGCATCCAGTGTACAAATTGCGGTTCAAAGATGTTTTACAAAGAAAGACCGAATGTCAAGAAGGAAATCAAGATGAATGATTCTTGAGCGAAAAACCTAATTACCAAACCCTGATTGGGTTTGGAGAGTGATTTACATGCCGGTAAAAAATTTCGAGTTCATGACCATCGATGCGAGGCGTTTTTCCAAGTCCACCGAGGTTCAGAAGAACATACAGATACAGGTGAACCATGAGATTACCCAGGTCATCGAGCGTTCAGATAAAGAATCGGAATTAAATTTCAGATTTGCGATAAATTATACTGGCATGGGTGCGATTGCCTCGATTAAATTTGAAGGCTACGTTCTTTTCGACGGCTCGCCCGGACTTGCGCACAAATGGAATACCGAGAAGAAGCTTCCGGACGATGTTGCGAATGAGGTCCTGAATTTAATCATGCGCAATTGCCTGATGCAAGGCGTGGTTTTAGCGCGGGACATGAGGCTTCCGCCGCCAATCCAGATGCCCCAGGTCAAGATAGGCAAGCAGGCTGGGGCGCCGCAGAGCTCCGGGATGGAAGTTGCGTGAAGGATGTAAATTAACATCCTTCAAAAAGCATATTCTCAACAGCATGCCCTGCCTGGATTTATTCGGTATCCAAAGTCTGAGGACATTTGGAGTGCAAGTTAAGATTGTTTTAGAATTTGGAGGGCGGGGTCTTTCTATTGTTTTTGTATTGAGTGACAGCACCTTGCCAGCAAAAAAACATTTTTGATTTCCCTATTTTCGGGAGCCCCGTCTGTAAGGGCGGGGGGGTCAGGTACTCGCCTGGCTGGTCAAAGCCAGGTGAAATACATTTGCTAGCTCTAGCATGGTTGACTATTCTTTCATCCTTGTCATTTACCAGCAAAAAAACATTGCATATGCTAGCAACATTTCACGGGCACCAGCCAAACCATTCCCACATCGTTCCAAATGTCCCTCAGGACTTTGGATACCGCTAAACTTTCCTCGCCACGATGCTGACATACGCCGCCCACCGGCTCAGCCCTGGCAGCTTCTCCAGTAGCTTCCTATCCAGCCTGATCAAAAACAGGCCCATCCGTCTCAGAATCCCCCTGAGCCCGGAAGGCGCGAGCGGTACAATATGCGGCGCCAGATAGGAGGTCAGGAAGAAAAAATCCTTCTTCTCGATTGTCAGCCCGTTCTTCAGAATTGCCTTTTCCATGGCCGTGTATGATACCGGCGATTCTCCCTCCTCGTGGGCACTGGTCTTGACAAAGCCCCTGGTCCAGTTGGCAGGCGGATTTCCTGACAGCGGTTCCTGGGCGAGGAACAATCCTCCTTTCTTGAGTACACGAGAAACATCCTTCAGGCATTTATCCAGGTGGTCGGGAACATGATGAAGAATCGCATTGGCCCCGACAATGTCCACTGTGCCTGGTTTCAGAGGGATGTCCAGCGCGCTGCCCTTGATATGTGATACTCTGTCAATGCCCAATCTCGGAACTATGTCTATGGAAATTACCCTTGCAGCAGGATGCTCCTTTGCCAGATGAGTGCCGAACCAGCCAGAACCGCCTCCGAGATCAAGAATAAGGTCGGCCCTTCCTGCCATTGCGGAAACCTCGCCAGTAATGGCCGCGATGCGGCTCCAGGCCTCTTTCTGGACCACTGAATCGACATTCCATTCAACTTCCATATTAGAAAATGGAATATCTGGAATCAATATATATTTGTTGGTAGCGAATGAATGTATTCAGTGAAATGAAGGTGTAACTATTGTACATTGCCAAATCGGGAATCGGGAATATGATTGGTTATTGAAGCGTTGGGAATCGGGAATCCAGGTTGATGAATATTAGATAGGGAATCGGTGACAGGTTCAATG
>JAUSPR010000047.1 GCA_030655715.1 Thermoplasmata archaeon | reverse complement strand
CATTGAATCCCTGTCGTCAGAGGGCTTGCCAATTGGAAGTTCTTTCCTTGTCTGGATATCGGACACTATGATGCCGACTGATTATGTTAAACCCGTGGTCATGGAGGCCCAGATGGAAGGGCATGCGATTTTGCTGGCTCTCTCCTCTGTGAGCGCCGAAAACGTTGGAGAATGGATATCGGAGAAAGGTCTTAGCAGGAAAGGCCTGATTGACCGGGGTCTTCTCCAGATTGTGGACTGGCATGGGCAGAGAAGCTCGAAAGTTCTGGGCATGGAAATGGACGAGGGCATCGTTCGTACTTCCAAGGACCTGACCCATCTTGGTGTAGGTATTGACCTCGCGCTCAGGAAAATAAGCGAACAAGTATCTTCGCTCGCAGTGCTGGAAGTTCTTTCTCCGGCACTCAGGCTGTTCGACCTCAGAACTGTTTATCCATTTGCCCAGTCTATGAATGCTAAACTTACAAAAAGAGGATTCACTTCGTTTGTTCTGATGGAGAGGGATGCTCACGAGTCAACCGTCAATGCAGCAATGGAGGAATTGTTCGATGGTATCATTGATATCAGGCCAGTAGGCAATACGCTTGAAATCGCTCTCATCAGTGTCAGAGGCTGTCATTTCCAACCCGAATACAGGCCGCTCACAAAACTGCGTGACAGACTTTCAGTTGATGTGTCCAGGCGCATTGTAGATTCCGAGATAGTGGAAAGCATTGCCAGTCATGGGCTTTCCTCCCGATTGAAGAACCTGGAAAAGGAATTGAACCAGACCCTGGACGAAAAACTGGAACTGGAAAGGCGATTGAAAGAGCTTAATGAGAGAGAAGCAGAATATGACAGTCGCCACAAAGAGATGAAAGCCACCCTTTTGGATGTCGAGGCCAGGTTGAAGGCCCAATCCGTAATCCCGAGAGAAAGCAGAGCAGAAGCCGATAATGAGGCCAAGGAAGAAATGGCTCGCCTGCTGAAGATTATGGATGACATGCTGGAGGAACTGCCGCCGGACATAATCGAGCGCTTTGCAAGAAGCGATGACTTTTCACTATACAAGAAAATTCTCAACCTCTACCTGGAGGACCAGGAATGATACATCCCATGGAATCGAAAGTTCTGGATGTAAATTCAGAAGCTATGGGCATGCGCACGGACCAGTTGATGGAGAACGCGGGCAAAGCCGTGGCAGACACCATAATCGAAATGAAGAATTCGGAAAAGGTTCTGATTGTATGCGGTACAGGCAATAATGCCGGTGACGGAGCCGTCGCAGCCAGATATCTTGCCCAGGCAGGGCGCGAGGTCACTCTCGCATTACTCACCTCAAGAGATAAGATCAAGAGCCGCCTTCTGAAGGAAAATCTCTTCAGACTTCCCGAGTCAGTTCATGTGATAGAAAATGCCGAACCCGCGATTGTTCCGGAATACAAGCTAATCGTGGATGCAATGTTGGGCACTGGCCTGAGGTCCGAACCCAGGGAACCGTTTGCTTCATGGATACTGGCAATAAACACATCAAGCTCCAAAGTTATTTCAGTAGATGTGCCGAGCGGCATGGGCACTGGATGTGCTATTGTGCCGATGATGACTGTTACCTTTCATGATTCCAAGAATGGCATGAGCAAGGATAATTGTGGCAAGATATTGATTGTGAACATAGGGATTCCCAAGGATGCGGCCAATTATGTCGGTCCAGGAGAACTGGTGTACTACCCGATACCGGCAAAAGACTCGCACAAGGGCCAGAACGGTCGATTGCTCATAATCGGCGGCGGTCCGTATGCCGGCGCACCGGCCCTATCAGCATTCGCTGCACATGCGATTGGCGTGGACCTTGTTACAATAGCCAGCCCGGAATCCAGCGCTGCTATTATCTCATCATACAGCCCGAACTTCATTGTCCGGCCTCTCGAAGGAAAATTCCTGAACCCTGGCAACACTCAAGCAATCAATGAACTTGTTGGGAATGCGGATGCGGTGCTTATCGGCCCTGGTCTGGGGCAGGAACAGGACACTGTAAAAGCGGTTCATGAGATTCTGATGGCACTGAAGAAACCCCTGGTTGTCGATGCGGACGGCCTTCATGCCATGTCCATGGTAGAGATACTGCCTTTCAGGGTTCCGGCGGTTCTCACGCCGCATGCCAGGGAGTTCACGAAGATTGGCGGTTCCACGCAACTGACGCCTGACGCGGTGAAGGTTGTGGCCAAGAAATACAATGCTACGGTGCTGCTGAAGCGCCCTGTAGACATAATCTCGGACGGCCAGCGGTACAAGATGAACCGCACGGGAAATCCCAGAATGAGCGTGGGCGGCACCGGTGATGTTCTTGCTGGCATAGTGGGCGGATTACTAGCCAAGGGCGTCCAGCCTTACGAAGCTGCGAGAATCGGCGCGTATATCTCGGGACTGGCTGGCGATATTGCGTTTGAAAATGTTGGGTTCTCTTTCACGGCGACGGACGTAATCGCCTGCATTCCGGCAGCGTTGAGTAGGAGCTTGAAGCAGGTCAAATGTTGAATGCAACTAATAACATTTTCAAGCAATGCATTCGACCATGGCACGGAAGTATATGTAAATTAAATCTTGTGGCCATACTGCTCGAATTAATCTGTTAGCAATCGGTGAATCCAAATCTAAATTGTAGCACTAGGAGGGTTCGCCATGAGTAGGCATTTTAGGAGCAATCACTCTCAGTAAAATTCCCCGTAATCAGTAAAAAAGAAACAATGAGATTACGGGGGGACATTGCGTTTGAAAATGTTGGGTTCTCATTCACGGCGACGGATGTGATTGCGTGCATACCGGCGGCATTGAACAGGAGTTTAAAGCAAGTTTGTTGAGCGGTCGCCTCGTCTGATGGACGAGGCTCTATAATCGGGTTGGCTGGAACTGACATCCCCGCCCTTACAGGCGGGGAATTCCCGATTAGGGCTTACAAAATGCTCTTTTGCTGAAAAATGTTGTCACCCAATATCAAAATAATACAAAGACCCCGCCCTTACAGGCGGGGCATGCTGCTATTGTTTGCCTTTGTTCCGCTATTATTTATCTTCTAGTTGCTTGTCCCATGTTCCTTCCTTGATAAGGAACTGGGCCTGCTTCGCATCCTCGCCGTTTATGGTGACGCCCATGGACACGCATGTGCCTGTAACTTCAAGGCATCTGTTCTTCAGGTTTTTTCCGAGTATGGCGGATTCCTTCATGTTGGCAACCTTTATCAATTGCTCGATTGTGAGGTTTCCGACCTTGGTGATCATGTTGGCCCCTGAGCCCTTGCTAATCTTCAATTCCTTTATGATGAGTGCGCTGGTGGGTGGTGTTCCTACCGAGATTTCAAAGGCCTTGGTCTTCGGGTCTATGGTGATTTTCACTGGGACCTTCATTCCGATGAATGCCTTTGTTTTCTCATTAATTGCCTTCACTATCTCGACTACGTTGACTTGCATTGGTCCGAGAACCGGTCCCAGCGGCGGGCCGGGTGTGGCCTTTCCACCGTCAACCAGTACTTCTACAACTTCTGGCATGTGTTCACTTCTCCTTTCCGATTACTCTGACATTGTCACCCTTTACGGTGACTGGAATGGGCACTAGTGCCTCAAACAGTTCCACAGTGATTTCTTCTTTTCCTTCGTCGATGTGCTGAACTCTTGCCTTTTCACCTTTGAACGGCCCTGCAATCAATTCGACAATATCGCCCTCGACAATTCCCGAGACGAGCGCTTTCGGAGTGAGATAATGCTCTATCTCTTCCAGCTTCATCTCGCCCGATACTATTCCGCGGGCGCGCTTGATGCTCCGGACAACTTCCTCCAGGCGGTCCGTGTTCATGGCTTCAACCAGGACATATCCCCTCAGTGGAGCAGGTGAAAGAATCGAAAGTACTCCCATGTCTTTGGCTCTGACTGCCAATGTATCTGCCACGGTTTTCTCATGACCAATCTGGGTCTTGATGGCCAGCACCGACTGCCTCGCAGTGGTTCTGGTTGTGAGTGAGTCTGAAAGAGCAGGATCCGAGACAGAGGTTGCTGTTATAACAACGTTTATCGCATCGCCGTACCTGGCACCCTTTGGAGAGGTAACTTTCAGCACGAAATCCAGGGGTAGGTTCGGGGTAATTTCCAGCTCCTTGTCCATGATGCTAGTTCTGCTGACCTCCCAGGATTTATGGCTTTTCATATTGATAACAATAACCCACTCGGCACCTTCCTCGCCCAGTGTTGAATCGTGAATGGTGCTGACCGCAAGTCTGATTCTATCCGGTTTGGAGCCTTCGTAGTTTATCTTCATCTTGTAATCCGAGGTAATACCCGTGGTGATGGAACGTTTCTCTTCGCCCTCACATGAAATCTTGATTTTTCTGACTTCCTGTGGTAGGACTGGTTCTGCCAGTTTCGGGCTTTGTTCAGATTCTTCAGTGTTTATTCCTTCTAAAAGTGACATACTAAAACCTCATTATCAGAAATAGGTCGGGAAAATGGTCCACAACCAGTAAATCAGGAATCCCAGGCCGCCCATGAGTATCAGGCCGATGCTTGTTATCTGAAGTACTTTAATGTATTCGTCGTTCTCTGGCTTTCTGGCCATCTTCAGTACGCGCCCGTATTTGCCCTTGCCGAAATTCTTGGCACGGCTCTCGATACGGTGCTGTATATTCCATGATTCCTCGACTATGTCTACCATGTGCTCACCTGAATTGAAAAAGTGCGGCCTATTTGATGAGGTCTACACCTATGTCCTTGCCCCTCCTGGCCTCTTGTTTGCTAAACATCTGGTTTGACTTAACGCCAGTTATGACTATCATGACTCTGACCATGCCTTCCAGTTCCGG